>JAEEUR010000017.1 GCA_016290595.1 Lachnospiraceae bacterium
TCTTCGCCTCCTAATAAGAGTTGATCTGCACCTGCCTGTCATAGAAATCCTGCAGATCATCCCTCAGTTTCAGATAATTGTTTCTCTTCAGGTAATTGCATTCTTCCCTCTGAACACGGTCCAGCACGTCCAGTAGCGCCCGCATCAGCAATCCGGAGTCCAGCATCTGCATCGTTTCCTGCATCGCATCCTCAACAACTTTTTCTTTCATGGCACGCTCCTGGACATGCGAATCGTTTTCCTCGAAGAAACGAATCAGTCTGTCTGCCAGGTCCGCTTTATCCGCGAACAAATCTTCCCATTCTTCCATGTCGTCAATTCCCCCCATGATAATAATGATCTTTCGTTCTTCCGGCTTGCTGGCAATCTGTTCCATCGCCTTACTGGAGTCAGCAATGCCGCCGGCCATCTCACTCAGCCAGCCAGCTGTTTTCCCGGCATCTTTTCGGGACTTGCCCAGATAATAGCCGGTACATCCGCTGCAGATAGGGCAGCCCTCCTTACGGAGAGCGCTGATCACCCGGCGCAGCGCACGACCGGATAAAGAAAAACGCTGTTCCAGTTCCTTACTGAAAACAGCGTTCTCTTCGCCGACGTGTTCCTTCTTCAGGTACTCATAGGGCAGATCGGTACCCAATCCGCCCCGAAAGCGGAAGTCGCCGGAAACGGAGACGTAACAGAAAGTTCACAATTGATTTTAGCACTCACTATTGACAAGTGCTAACAACGGTGCTATAACGGAGCCGAACAGAGGAAAAGAGAAGACCTCTGGGGCCGATGGCCCGAAAGATCCAAACACTCCTTCCCCTTGCTCAAACAAAATGAGTTAAGGAGGAAAAAGATATGTTGACACCTAGTATTTTTGGAGAGAGTTTAGTGGACGACCTGTTCGGTTTTCCGGAACTGCGGGATCTGGACCGCGCGGAGCGCAAGCTTTACGGACACCATGCGAACCGTATGATGCGGACCGACGTGCGGGAGCACGAGGATCACTATGAAGTCGATATCGATCTGCCCGGCTTCGCAAAAGATGAGATCACCGTGGATTTGAATGATGGCATCCTTACGGTCAGTGCCTCCAAAGGCCTTGACAAGAACGAGGAGAAGAAAGGCAAACTGATCCGTCAGGAGCGGTACGCCGGTGCCATGCAGCGCAGCTTCTACGTAGGCGAGGACGTCACCGAAGAGGACGTCAAAGCCAGTTTCAAACATGGCGTACTGACGCTGATCCTGCCGAAGAAGGAAGAAAAGAAGATCCCGGAAAAGAAGACGATTCTGATTGAAGGGTAAGCACCTGGCGGTAAGCGGACAAAAAGATATCCCTCTGAATAATAAAGAGGACGGGACCCGGATGGAGTCCCGTCCTCTTTTCGTTGTTGGATAGCCATCCAATAAAACCCCCTGCTATGCAGGGGTGTTCCCAATAAGCTTCAGCTTCAAGAAAGGACCTCCTTTGCTATAATGGAAGTGGTCTGCCAACCGCCCAAAACAGCAAAGGAGGTCCCAAATGGACAACAGTAGTTTAGCACATACGATGTGGACATGCAAATATCATATTGTATTTGCGCCGAAGTATCGTAGAAAAATCATCTACAAAAAGATAAGAGAGGATATCATCCATATCTTCAAAGAGCTATGCAAGAGGAAAGGGGTAGAAATTATAGCCGGAGAATGCTGCCCGGACGATGTGCATATGCTCATCAGCATACCGCCCAAGTACAGTGTATCGGAAGTGATGGGATATTTAAAGGGAAAAAGTTCTCTCATGGTATTCGAGCGACACGCGAATCTGAAATATAAGTACGGGAACAGGCATTTCTGGTGTCGAGGATACTATGTAGATACAGTAGGGAAAAATGCGAAGAAGATAGAGGAATATGTCCGAAATCAACTCAAGGAAGATCTGGAATACGATCAAATGTCACTCAAGGAGTATATAGACCCGTTTACGGGTGAGCCGGTAGGAAAGGCATAAGAGAAGGCCCCCGCGAAGGGGGCCTGCCTGTGGCAATGGTGCGATTGGCAGATCTTCAATGGCTCTTTAGAGCCGGCTGGTACCAAAGGCTTATAGCCGCAGAACAAACCACCAGCTTAGCTGGTGGTCATGATTCTATACCGTACCATCGCCTAATCAGTAGGACATTACCTTTTAAGGCAGAAATGCCGGATCGCTCCCGGTTGATGTGATCAACCCCTTATATACCACTATGGAGGTGAGGCGGTCTGTAAACCCTCGCCAAAAGGCCAGATAGTTTTGACTCCTATTAGGAGGGGGCGCGCCACTTGCCCAATAGGAAGAGGCATGGATTTTAAGTCTCCATACAGTGCGGGTCTACCCCCGCGCGGCGTACGGCCACTTAGCCTAAAGCATAAGCCGCGAGAGATGTCCCTATGATAACGCCTGTTCCAGTAAGTTTCTTTGCCATGGCAAAGAAAGAGTGTATTTACGTCAAAAACTATGCTACAATAAAAAATAAACAAGTGGGATTTCTTCGAATACGTAGAGATATTCTACAACAGAAAACGTATGCATTCCTGCTTAGGTTATATGAGTCCGGTGGAATACAGACTGGTGCATAGCGCCTGAAATACAAAGAGAACGTACTCATATGAGCGATTAATGACCAGTTTTCCCAAAAAACGCATTCCAAGAATCAAAAGCCGAGTGATTGAAGGGGCGTAAAAGAAATGTACGACTACGAAAGAGAACACAATGAGATCCTGCGGCGCCGAGGCGCGGAATGCGCGGTGCTGTTAAAGAGCGACGGAAGCTTCCCGCTGGACGCTCCCTGCGAACTGGCCCTCTACGGCAGCGGCGCCCGCCGCACCGTCAAAGGCGGCACGGGCTCCGGCGAAGTGAATTCCCGCTTTTACGTCACGGCGGAAGACGGGCTGGAAGCCGCCGGCTTTACCCTCAGCACCAAGACCTGGATGGACCGCTACGATGAGATCCGGGCGGAAGCCCGAAAACGATTCATCAAAGACCTGAAGCGCGCGGCCTTAAAGCGCGGCACGCTGGCCGTCATCGACTGCATGGGCGCCGTGATGCCGGAGCCGGAATACGATCTGCCTCTGGACGGAACGGGCGATACCGCCGTGTACGTCCTGTCCCGCATCTCGGGCGAAGGCTCGGACCGCCAGCCCGTGGCGGGCGATATCCTGCTGACGGGGACGGAGATCCGTCAGATCCTGCGGCTGGAGAAGCAGTATGCGCGTTTCCTGCTGGTGCTGAACGTAGGCGGCCCCGTCGATCTGACGCCGGTCATGAGCGTAAAGAACGTCCTTCTGCTCAGCCAGCTGGGCGGCGAGACCGGGAACATCCTGGCGGATATCCTTCTCGGCAAGAGCACGCCGTCCGGCAAGCTGACGACGACCTGGACGGCCTGGGAAGAGTATCCGGCCGTCGGCGATTTCGGCGACCGCTACGATACCCGTTACCGGGAAGGCATCTACGTCGGCTACCGCTATTTCGACAGCGTGGGCAGGGAGCCGCTGTTTCCCTTCGGCTACGGACTCAGCTATACCTCCTTCGAAGTGACGGCCGGGACAGTCACCGAGGAAGCCGGGCGGATCTGCGTCGGCGCATCCGTGAAAAATACCGGCTCCCGCAGCGGGAAAGAAGTCGTGCAGCTGTACGTCTCGCAGCCGGAAGGCAGGCTGGATAAGCCTTATCAGGTGCTGGCGGCCTTCGCCAAGACGGAGGAACTTGGACCCGGCGAAGAGCAGCAGCTGACGCTTTCCTTCGACCTGCGCGACCTGGCTTCCTACGACGCGGAGCGCGCGGCCTGGATCCTGGAAGCCGGCGAGTATATCCTGCGGCTCGGCACCTCCAGCCGGGATACGAAGGCGGCCGCACGGGTCCGCCTGCACGGGGAAGCGATCATCCGGCAGGGCAAAAACTGCCTCGGAAAGCCGGACTTTGCCGACTGGAAGCCGGAGCGGCAGCCTGCGGGGACGCCGGAAGGCGTGCCGGTCCTTCCGGTCTATGCAGCCGTCTTCCAGATTGAGAACGTTGATTACGCCCTTCCGGAGGAGACGGATCCGCTGGCCGCATCGTTAAGCGATGAGGAGCTCTGCCTCCTGAATATCGGCGCGTTCGGCCGGAAGGGCGCCGTGAGCGCGGTCGGCGAGGCCTCGAGTTCCGTCGCCGGCGCCGCGGGCGAAACGGTGCGTTTTGCGGAGAAGGAAATTCCGGGCCTGATCATGGCGGACGGCCCCGCCGGCCTGCGCCTGTCCCGTCAGTATACCCGGGATGAAAACGGCGCGCACGCCGTCGGTGAGACGATGCCGGAAAGCGTCATCGAGCTGATGCCCGCGCCTTCCGCCTTCTTCATCCGGCACTTCATGAGCGGCGGCAAGGTGAAGGGCGAGATCTTCGAACAGTACTGCAGCGCGATCCCGATCGGCACGGCCCTGGCCCAGAGCTGGAACCTGGCTTTCGCGGAGCAGTGCGGGGATCTCGTCGGCGACGAGATGGAGCGCTTCGGCGTGCATCTCTGGCTGGCCCCGGCCCTGAATATCCACCGGAATATCCGCTGCGGCCGCAATTTTGAATATTTCTCGGAGGATCCCCTGATCTCCGGGCGTTTCGCCGCCGCCGTTACAAACGGCGTGCAGAAGCATCCCGGCTGCGGGACCACGGTCAAGCATTTTGCCGCGAACAACCAGGAGACCAACCGCTACGGCAACAACTCACTGGTGAGCGAGCGGGCCATGCGCGAGATCTATCTCAAGGGCTTTGAGATCGCGGTGAAGGAGAGCCAGCCGCATGCGCTGATGACCTCCTACAACCTCTTAAACGGCGTTCACACCTCCGAACGGCGCGATCTGACCGAGGACGTCCTGCGTGCCGAATTCGGCTTTCAGGGCATCGTGATGACCGACTGGATCATCGGGGCTCTGAACTTCGGCAAGAAGAAGTATGCCGTCCCGAACGCGGCGAAGATCGCGGACGCCGGCGGCGATCTGGTGATGCCGGGCGGCAAGGGCGATTTAATAGCCATGCTGAAGGGTCTGAAGGACGGCAGCCTGAGCCGCCGCCAGCTGGAGATCAACGCCGCCCGCGTCATCCGCATGGCGAAGAAGCTGAACGGAGAGGCCGCGGTCAGAAGGGCGGCAGGCAAAGAGGAGAATAATGCATGAAAGCTATCCGCTTAAAAACAGAGCATCTCTTTGACCCGCTGGGCATCGATATCCGGCATCCCCGCCTCATGTGGAACTGCGAAGGCGGCATCAAGCAGACGGCGTATGAGATCATCGCCTTAAACGCGGACGGTGCGGTCCTCTGGGAAAGCGGCCGGGCGGAAAGCGATGCGATGCACGCGGAATATCCGAAGCCCCTTGCTTCCCGGGAGCGCGTAAACTGGAAGGTCCGCCTTTATGACGAGAACGGCGGGGCCGGCGAATGGAGCGAAGCCTTTTTTGAGATGGGGCTCCTGCAGAAGACCGACTGGACTGCGAAGTGGATCACGGGAAATTACAGCGTGAATAAGAAGGAACGCTATCCCGCGGACTGTTTCCGGAAGGTTTTCACGGCGGCAAAGCCCGTGAAGCGCGCACGGCTCTATATCACCGCCTGCGGCCTGTATGAGGCGCGCCTGGGCGGAAAAAGGTCGGCAATTTCGTGATGGCGCCCGGCTACACGGATTACCGCCGCCGCGTGCAGTATCAGACCTACGACGTGACCGAGTTGCTTCGGGAAGGCGAGAACGAGCTGACAGTGCAGATCGCCGACGGCTGGTACCGCGGCTCCTGCGGCGCCTGGGGACGCAAAAACCAGTACGGAACGGAGACGTAACTGCTCGCGCAGCTTTTCTTCACGAGCGCGGCCTACCTCTTCGATTTTGCGCCGTTTGCGCGCAAATATCTGCACGACGTCTACGACTGGCAGAAGAAAGACGGCCGCCTGCCGCATATCGCGCCGGACGGCGGGGTGGACTTCTACATGTGGACCATGAACGGTTCGGTCGGCTGGTCGGACGTGGGCGTGCTCATCCCCTGGCGCTACGCCGGGATCTACCAGGATGAAGCGATCCTGGAGGAATATTACGACGGCATGGCGCGCTATGCCCGCTTCATGGAAAAGCGCTGCGGGAAAAAGATGCCGATCTTTGCCGAAAAAGTGAAGCTGTCACCCGAGGGAAAGAAGTACTTTGTGAACGTCGGGCAGAGCTACGGCGAGTGGGCGGAGCCGGCCGACGTGGACGGCGGCTTCCACTGGCAGGATTTCGTCGCCCCGCATCCGGAAGTTTCGACGGCTTACACGAGCTGGATCCTGGGCTTGATGGCGCAGATCGCCCGGCGGCTCGGCCATGAAGCGGATGCGAAGGAGTTCCAGTCGTACGCCGACGGCTGCCGGGACGCCTACCGTGAGCTGGTGCATACCGACAAGTATCCGCTGGATACCGACCGGCAGGCCCGTCTGGTGCGGCCGCTGTATCTGGGCCTGCTGGATGAAAAGGACACGGCATACGCGAAGAAGCGGCTGATCGAAGCGCTGGAGCATTACGGCTGGCGGCTCGGCACGGGCTTCTTATCCACGCCGCTCATCCTCTACGTGCTGGCCTCCTACGATACCGAAGCTGCCTATAAGCTGCTGGAAAACGAGGAGATCCCCGGCTGGCTCTCCATGCCGAAGAACGGCGCGACCACGGTCTGGGAAGCCTGGGAAGGACCGGATTCGACGAGCGGCGGCATCGGCAGCCTGAACCACTATTCCAAAGGGGCGGTCATCGAGTGGCTGTTCCAGGTCATGTGCGGCATCCGCGTGGACGGGGAGAATCACTTCACCGTGGCGCCGCAGCCCGGCGGAACCTTTACACACGCCGGAGCCGGCTACACGAGCGTCTTCGGGCGCATCGAAAGCCGCTGGGAGCGCGAACCGGATGAGAACGGCCAGGTGCGGAAGACCGTTTACACCGTCACCGTTCCGGCCAACTGCACGGCGGAGATCCGCCTGCCCGGCGGAGCCGAAAAGACCGTCGGGGCGGGAGAGCACGTCTTTACGGAGTGAAGAGATTCTGCCGGGTGCGCCCGAATACACCCCTTCCGCTTCCTGCCGTCCTGTGCTATAATCCTTTCAGCACTTCCTGCAGGAGAGGAGAAGACGGACATGGCTGACCTGATCGTGGTCTGCGGGCCGCAGGCCGTCGGAAAAATGACGGTGGCGGAAGCCTTACGGGATAAGCTTCGCTGGAACATGATGATGAATCATGACAGCATCGAGATGTCGGACAAGATCTTCGGCTTCGGCACGCCGGCGCAGAAGGAATTCAACGCGGCCTTCCGCGAGAAGGCTTTTGAACTGGCGGTCAAACACGGCGTCGATCTGATCTTCACCTACGTCTGCGCCTTTGAAATGCAGGAAGAACGGGACTATCTGACCAAGCTGCACGACCTCTTTGTAAACGGGGGCGGCAGCTTTTATTTTGTTGAACTGAGCGCGGACCTTGAGGCCCGGCTGGCCCGGAACGAGACGCCGCACCGGATGGAGCGCAAAGCTTCCAAGCGGGACGTTGCCTGGAGCCGGAGGAATCTGCTGGAAGATGCGCGCGATCACCGCCTGAACAGCGAAGAGGGCGAGGTCTGGTTTGAACACCACCTGAAGATCGACAATACGGACCTGTCCCCGGACGAGGTCGCGGACCGGGTCATCAGCGCCTTCGGCTTAACGCCCAGCGAGAAGGACGAAAGGGAATACCGCTACGGGGTCTGACGGCTCCGGACGGCACGGCAAAAGCGGCAGAAAGGAAGAGTAGGATCATGATCGGCAAAATCATCGGCGTGAGCGTGACCGGCGCGGTCGGCGCCCTGCTGGCCGTTTTCGGCTGGCTGATCTGGAAGAAGGAAAAGATCACGCTCCTGCACGACTATCATACGGATAAAGTCGCCCCGGAAAACCGGAAGGCTTTTTGCACGCTTTCCGGCATCGGCATCCTCGTCATCGGGATCGGGCTGCTGATCACCGCCCTGCTGCTCGGCATCACGGAGTCGGCGGCCAGCTTCCTGTGCTTTGCCGCCGCCTTCATCGCCGGCCTGGCCCTGCTGATCACGGCGGGGAGAAAATACAATACCTGATCACGGCTTCGGGAGGCACCATGAGCTATATCAAGGACGAATACAGCGTTAGCTATAACGGAAAGATCATCGGATACTACTACGTTTACACGAACGGCTGCGTCAGCTACAGCCCGGCCTGGGGCTGTCCCTGGGACATCGAAAAAGAGCTGAAGGAACTGGGCCTTGAGCGTGAAATAAAGGAGACGGACACGATCAGGCTGTTCTCCGGACTGATCAACGACGAAAAGCGAGTGCCAGGCCGGAAGCGGATCATCTACGAGGACGGCCCGCTGCGCATGGAGAGGGAGCCAAAAGCGACCGCGAAGCGTTACTCCGTCTACCGGCGCAGCGCCGCAAAAGGCGAGCCGGACTACTCGCCGCTGCCCCATGATGCGCCGCATCACGAAGGCTCGAAAACGCCGACGGGCATGCGCGAGTGGGCTTCCTGGTACGCTTTCAACAAGATGGACGACGGCACCTATGAGGCGGAGCTGGACGAAGCCTGGTGGTGGGGCGGCGGCCACAACGACGGCGGCACGATACACCGCGAGATCCCGGAGGAGTGGTTCGACCTGACCTACGGGGAATTCCTGGAGCGCGTGGTAACACTGGCCTCGGCCGCTCACTACGGCTTCACGGCGGAAATGCTGAACCAGAAGCCCGGCCTGAAGAGGTTTTTCGGGTTTGAAGACTGAACGCCCGGACGTTTCGGAGAGGAGAGGATCGCGATATGGAGCGCGTGAGAAGAAAAGACCGTGAAGTCACGGATACGGAAGAGATTTTGAGCATCGTAGAGAAAACGAAGGTCCTGCATCTCGGCCTTCTGGATGCGGGATACCCGTACGTGGTCCCGCTGCATTACGGCTATGAATATGCGGCAGGCAGTCTGATCTTTTACCTCCACAGCGCGAAAGAAGGACACAAGCTGGACCTGATCCGCAAGAATCCGCAGGTCTGCGTGGAACTGGAATGCGGCGTCGAACTCGTCTCGGGCGGCGAGATCCCCTGCAAATACGGGGCGGCGTATGCCTCCGTCATCGGACGCGGAACCGCGGAGCTGCTGACGGATGAGCAGGAGAAAATAAAGGGCCTGAAGCTGCTGATGGCGCATCAGACGGGAAGGGCCTTCGACATGGACGGCAGCATGGCGGCGAAGGTCGCGGTGATCCGGATCACGGTATCCGACTTTACCGCCAAAGCCAGACGGACGTGAAAGGAGCGGAAGATGGCCTCGAGCAGGGAATATCTGGATTTTATCCTGGAGCAGCTTTCCGGGCTGGACGAGGTATCATGGCGGGCGATGATGGGAGAGTATATCCTTTACGTCCGCGGCAGGATCGTGGGCGGGATCTACGACGACCGCCTGCTTGTGAAGGCGACGAAAGCCGCCCTGGAGAAGATGCCGGACGCGGAGCGCGAGCTGCCGTATGAAGGCGCGAAGGAAATGCTGCTCGTAGAGGACGTCGAGAACCGGGCGTTCCTGCAGGCGCTGCTGGATGCCATGGCCGACGAACTGCCGGCCGCGGGAAAGAAGAAACGGCCGCGCCGCGCCGAAGAGGAGGAAAGACGATGCTGATCGAATGGACCGACGGTTTTGAGATCCGGGTGCGCACGGAGGGAAACGAAGCGCTGATCTCCGCCAACCGGGAGGGCCTGCTTTCCCTGGCCGCGCAGCTTACGGCTCTGGCGGAGGAAGCGCCGGGCAGCCATATCCACTACGGCGAATACGATTCGCTGGAGGCAGGCTCGGCAGAACTGATCATTGAAAAGATACCGTGAGGAGATAAACAGGAACGGGGAGCTTAAGAAACATGAAAGATCTGATCGTATTTTATTCTCTGGAGGGAAACACCGCCTACGCGGCGGAACGGATAAAGAGCAGGACCGGCGCGGATACGCTGCGCCTGGTCCCGAAAAAAGCGTATCACGATAAGGGCTTCGCCAAGTTTTTCTGGGGCGGAAAGAGCGCCGTGATGGCGGAAACGCCGGCGCTGGAAGACTATCAGCTAAACCTGGCCGAGTACGACCGGATCATCTTCGGATTTCCGGTCTGGGCCTCGAACTACACGCCGCCGCTCCGGACCTTCATCCGGGACAATGCGGAGGCCTTAAAGGGCAAGCGTTTTGCGGCCTTTGCCTGCCAGAGCGGAGCCGGGGCGGAAAAGGCGCTGGCGAAACTGGCGAAAAGTCTGGAAATCGACGCGTTTGAGGCGACGGCCGTCTTTATCGATCCGAAGGCCAAGCCCGCGCCGGACAAGGAGGCGCAGATCGACGCCTTCTGCAGCGCCCTTCTTTCCTGAGAGGAAACGGATTTGAACAGATCACTGCTGGAAAAGTTATCGGCTGTGACGCAGGAGGAGAGCCGCATCCTGGCCGGGGAGACGCAGATCGACCGGAGCCTGTACATGGACGGGACGCGGGACGTGATCTCCGGCGATAAGCTGCTGCCTGCCGGGCGGATCATCACGATCCGTCCGCACACGCGCTTTACGGCCTTCCCGGAACACACGCACGATTACGTGGAGATGGTCTACATGTGCGCGGGTGAGACGCGGCACGTCATCAACGGGACGCCGATCCTTCTTCAGGCCGGCGAGCTGCTGATGCTGGGCCAGCATGCGCGGCAGTCCATCGAGGCGGCGGGAGAGGGCGACGTGGCCGTGAATTTCATCGTGCGGCCGGCCTTTTTCTCCGGAACGCTGCCGTTTTTAGGCGAAGAGGAAACGCCTCTCAGGCGCTTTATCGTGAGCTGCCTGACGGGAGAAACGGAAGCCGGGTATCTGCTGTTTCACGTCTCCGACGTGCTGCCGATCCAGAACCTGATTGAAAACCTGCTCTATACGCTGACGGAGGAGGTCCCGAACCGGCGCGGCATCCTGCAGAGCACGATGGGCCTTCTGTTCGCGCAGCTTTTAAATCATACCGACGCCCTGCAGTTTGAGACGCCGGAGCAGAACGCGGTCCTGTCCGTGCTGCGTTCTATCGAGGAGCATTATGCCGATGGGAGCCTGACCGGGATCGCCGGACAGCTCCACTACGAGCTGCCGTATCTGTCCCGCCTGATCCGGCAGACGACGGGGAAGAATTATACGGAACTGCTGCAGGAAAAGCGCCTGAGCCAGGCGGCCTGGCTGCTGCGGAACACGGAAAAACATGTGGATGAGATCGCCCTGTCCGTGGGCTATGAAAATATCAGCTATTTCCACCGGATCTTTGCGGCGCGCTTCGGAAGCTCGCCGAGAAAGTACCGGATAATGCAGGAAAAGGAAAAAGCATGGAAAACGAATTCATAAAAACAACGCTGTCCGGTCCTGTCCGCGGTCTAATGGAAAATGGCGTGGAGACGTTCCTGGGGATCCCCTTCGCGAAGGCGGAGCGCTTCGCCTATGCGCAGCCGGTCGATGCCTGGGAGGGAACGCTGGACGCCACGCGGTTCGGTCCGGCCTGCCCGCAGTACCGCGCCTGGTTCCCGCATCTGGACAATCCCGAGCGCCTCTTTTATTTTCGCGAATTCCGGGAAGGGCTGGACTTTGTCTACGACGAAAACTGCCTGAATCTGAATATCTACGCGCCGGAGCAGGCGGAAAACTGCCCCGTCATTCTGTATTTTTACGGCGGCGGCTTCAATTCGGGCTGCAACGCGGAGGAGCCCTTCCGCGGGTACGGCCTGGCGAAGCGCGGCATCGTGACGGTCTTTGCCAATTACCGCGTGGGACCGCTGGGGTATCTGGCGCATGAAGAGATCCAGAAAGAATTCGGCCGGGACGGCAACTTCGGCCTGGACGACCAGCTGACCGCTCTGCGCTGGGTCCGAAAGCATATCGCGGCTTTCGGCGGGGACCCGGAAAATATCACGCTGATGGGCCAGAGCGCCGGCGCGATCTCCATCCAGTATATGTGCTTAAATGAAGCGAACCGGGGGCTGTTCAGGCGCGCCCTCATGATGTCCGGCGCGGGCCTGTTTCCCCGTTTTGCCCTGCCGAAGCCGGCGGCCGAAACGCACCCCTACTGGGAGGCGTTTCAGGAAGCGGCGGGCTGCCGGAGCCTTGAGGAGCTGAAAGAAATGGGTACGGCGGACCTGTTCGCGGCGCACGAGCGCTTCAAACAGGGACGGAAAAGATCTGGACGAGACCTTCGGGCTGATCGAGACCGCGGAGAAGGCGGCCGAGATCTACATGAAGATCGCCCACCTGCCGCTCGTGAACACCATCACCGACGAGCAGATGCATCTGCTGGAGAAGCGCTTCGGCGTGAAGGCGAGAGAAGGATACCTGGAGTAAGCGGCAGCAAGCCGTCCCCTCCCGCCTGCTTTGCAGGCACCCTCCCCCGCCTGTCGCGGGGGAGGACAAGAAGATAGCAAAAGGCTGTTTATCCCGACAAACCGGTCGTTTGTCGGGATCTTTATATTCTTGAGATAATCTGCGATTGCCGCGGCTGCGGATTGAAAACACAGCCTGTTCCCTGTATAATGGATAAAAAGGATCGGGATCGGCTGCCGTCTCGGAACGGAAAAGCGCCAATCGGAAAGGACGGATCATGGAAAAAACCTATAGAGGCTGGCAGGAATGGGATCAGCCGGGCGAACAGAAAGAGTATACGGAGCCCACGCCGCTCCTGGGGAAAGACGGAACGTTGCAGGCGGCCGGCTGGGCCCGGCGCGGTCTTTTTCAATATGACCGCAGCCGGGTGAAGCACAAAATGCGCCGCAAGGAGTGGGATTTTTATCAGATCTCGAACGGCAGTTATATGGTGCAGCTGAATTTCGCGAACATCTCGCTGGGAGGCTACGCTTCCGCGATGCTGGTGGATCTGAAGAACCACAAGATCCTGGCGAATGCGATGTCGCCTTTCCTGGGCGGGGCAAACAAATACGTGCTGCCGGAGCGGGGCGACGAGCCGAACTACGTGAAATTCAAGGTCGGAAAGGCGGCGTTCATCGCCGATACGCGGGAAACGGGCCGGCATCTGCACTTTGAAATGGGAGAGGTAGAGGCGGACTTTACCATGGACATCCTGCCCGGGCAGGAGAATATCACGACGGTGCTGCCCTTCGACGGATTTCCGGACCGCTATTTCATGACGACCAAACAGAACTGCCTGCCCTGCGAAGGCGTTTTCAAAGCGCCGGGCCTGGAGCAGCATTTCTCGAAGGAGGATACTTTCTGCGTGCTGGACTGGGGCCGCGTGTGCACGCCCTACCGCCTGGTCTGGTACTGGGGGAACGGGTCCGTCTGGCTGACGGAAGAGGACGGCTCGAAGCATCTCTTCGGCTTCGAGATCACCTGGGGCATCGGCAACGAGTCCCACGCGACCGAGACCTGCCTGTTCTATGACGGGAAGGCACACAAGATCGGGCCGGTGGACGTGGAGACCTTCCCGAAGCCGGACGGCTACGAGAAGACCTGGAAGTTCATCTCCCGGGATGGTCGTTTTGACCTGAAGATGGAGCCGTTCTACGACCATCATTCGGACCTCAATATCGGGGTGATGCGCATGCATTCGCATCAGGTCCACGGGCTCTGGAGCGGGACGGCGACGCTGGACGACGGAAAGGTGCTGGAGATCAAAGATATGTACGCTTTCTGCGAATATGTAGAGAATCGCTGGTAATTTTTTCTTTGTCATCACAGGAAATTCAAAAACAGGGACTATACTCTTTACGGTGACGGACGGATCGCGGACCCTGATCAGCTTCACGCTGAGCGGGAATTATTCAAACGGATGGATCGCCTCCGATACCTTCAGCCAGGGCGACTCCTACAGCTTAAACCGGGACGGCAGCAGCATTTATAACTGGACGCAGAGCGGTCAGTCCGCCGGAAGCGGCGGCAGCGGCTCCAAGGGCGGCCAGGGCGGCTGGGGCCCCGGGGGCGGAAGGAAATAATAACGCAGCCGGAGAGAGAGGCTGCGGGCCGCACCAATAATCTGATCCGGTTAAAAGAGCCGAGCGAGCCGGACAATACTTTTCGAACGATTTGGCGTAGCGACTAGTGAGAAAAGTTTTCGTCCGGGCACGAGGCGGAGCACGCGTTCTCGAAAGATTTCGTCCGGGCGCGAGGCGAGGAGACGCGTTCTCGAAAGTTTTCGTCCGGGTGCGAGGCGAGGATTGTCCTCCTCTTGCCAAGGATTTATGAAAATGCTACAATACAAAGCAGCATTGAAAGGAGGCTCCCCATGTCCCTTCCCTTCCGAATCTATCCGATCCGAAAAGACGAAGTTCTGCGCCGCAGCGCGATGCGTAACCCGTCTCCGGACGAATTGAAACTCGTCGAAGAAGTCATCCGCGACGGTGGCTATCTCCTTGAATATCATATCACCGAGCGGCCCCGCCCGATGGATCTGGTCACGGAACCGGTCCTGAAAGAGGCACTGTCCGGCTGCGACTCCGTCATCGTCTTCACAGCCACGCTGGGAGAAGCATTCCGGGAACTGGCGGAAAGCCACGACGAACCGGAAAAGGACATCCTGTATCAGGGGCTCGCCGCCGAACGGCTGGACGCGCTGGTGGAATCCTATCTGGACTATAAAGAGAAGATTTTCGAAAAAAACGGGGCGGTCCTTACGGCCCACTATCCCTTCCGCTGGGAAGGCGTGGAAGAAAACGCATTTACCACCACTCGGATCACCGGGATCGGCTTTCATCCGGATGAGGTCAAGACCAGCCGCTGCCGGACCTGCTTCGTTGCGGACTGTCCTTCCCGCCGGGAGGCTCCGCAGGGTTAAAACGTGAAAAAAACAGTTCTGCTTCTGATAAGTCTCTTCCTGCTCCTGGGGCTTTGTGCCTGCGGGAGCCTTTCCGCGTCTGAAAAACCCGTCAGCGGCAGGTACTATCTGGCCCTGCTGCCGGACAAGAAGGGCAAAAACACCGTCGAGGACGTGCTGGACACGACGCTCCGTCTCAAAGTCGGCGGCGGACTTGTCAGAACCGTTAAGGGAGAAGAAGAAGAGGGCAGCTGGGAAGCGGACGGAAGGCGGATCACGCTGCGTCTGAAGGATCAGATACTGACGGGCAAAGTCACGGAGGACCGGGTCGAGATCGGAGACGCCGTCTATATCCGCGGCCTGAAGGAGGCCCGGGACCTGTGGCAGGCGGACGCGGACGCTTATGTGGCGGATCCGCTGGCCGAATACGAAGGAAAGTACTATCTGGCCGGCCGCCTCGAAGGGGACGACAACCGCGTGGAAAAGACGGAGGACGTCACGCTCTGGCTGATGCCGGAGAACGAGGCGCTGCTTTTTGAAAAGGGGAAGCTCTCGCTTCTGTCCTGGGACGCGAAGGGCTCGTCCGTCCTGCTGCAGCAGGCGGAGGGGACGGCGGCTTTCCGCTATGAGAACGGCTGCCTGAGCGGGAAGGACGGAGAGGAGACGCTGTACTGGTTCCGGGAGAAGGACGAGGCGGATCTCTTCCACAAGGCGCATCCCTACGTGCCCCGGCCCTACGTTCCGACGTACAGCGGCCTGGAAGGCGATTACTATCTGGCCTGGGCGACGTCTTTTGGCAAGGCCGTGGATATCGGCCGGCCGGGCTCGGTGCGCATCAGCCTGCTGCCGGACTGGCAGATGACTTACGAGGGATATCTGTACTCCGAAGAGGGAGATTACGAGATCCTGCCGGACGGCCGGATCGAGCTGAGAACGCCCAGCGGGTCCTTTACCGGCAGCGCCGAAAAAGGCTGCCTGACGCTGCAGGACGCCGGCGGGGACCGCTACGTATTTTTTGACAGCCAGGAGAAAGCCCGGACGTATTATGAGGCAAACCGGCCCGCGAAGCCTGCGGAGACCGATCCGACCGAGCCGGCGACGGAGCCGGTCACGGAAAGCGCGCCCCCGGAGGAAAGCACGGCGCAGCCGCTGTCTCCGGCCGCGGAGGACGCCGCCTTCTGGCAGGGGACCTGGTACGGCCTGGTCCGCCTGAACAACGACTGCAGCGGCCTGTACTTCCTGATGCGCGGCACCTGCTATACGGTCTACGTGACGCTCTCCATGCGGGAGGACGGCACCGGGACCCTGATCGCCTACGATCCCGCCAAAAACTTTGCGGAACGCCTGCTCAGCGGCACGGTCCGCTGTGGGGAAAACAGGACCCTGATCCTGACGGAGGGGCTGATCGAGCCGTTTTCCGTGACGATAGAAGGCTATTCGGCCGCCTGGGACGAAACGCGGCAGCTGGTCTGCATGGGGCTGACGCAGGCGGTCAGCGGCGGCAGCATCGGCGGCGAGCTCTACTTAAGGCCCTGGGGAGAGACCTGGGAGGATCAGCCGGAGCTGATGAAGCAGCTGCCGGACTATCAGGCATATCTGGAGGAGATCAAAACGGGAAAACCCCGCTATACGGCAGACTGAGCCCGTAAAGGAGCTTTTATGGCAGGCTTTTTTGAGAGAAAAACCAAGGAAGACAAACCGGTCCTGGCGATCTGCTATGACTTCGATCATACGCTTTCCCCGGACGATATGCAGGCGCAGGGCTTCATCCAGGAGGTCGGCTGGTCGGTAGCGGATTTCTGGAAAGGCACGACGCGCCTGGCCCGGGACAACGACATGGACGCGAATCTGGCCTATATGCTGATGATGCTGGAGGAATCCCGCGGCAAATTCGCGCTCACCCGGCAGGTCCTGATGGATTACGGCGCCCGCGTGCAGCTTTTCCCCGGCGTCGCCGAGTGGTTCGAGCGCATCCGCGAGTACGGCCGCCAGCAGGGCGTCATCGTGGAGCACTATATTATTTCCTCGGGCATCAAGGAGATGATCGAAGGGACCGAGATGGCCAAGAAAGGGGCCTTTACCGAGATCTACGCCAGCTCCTTTTACTTCAATGAAAAGGACGAGGCCGTCTGGCCGGCCATGGCGGTCAACTATACCAATAAAACGCAGTTCCTCTTCCGCATCGAGAAGGGCGTACTGGACGTGAACGATCCCGCCGTCAACGACAATTTCCCGCAGGAAGAGCGGCGGGTCCCTTTCCGCAATATGGTCTATATCGGCGATTCCGATACGGACGTGCCCTGCATGCGGCTGGTCAATGCCTACGGCGGCCATTCGATAGGCGTCTATGCCCCGGAGAGCGGCAAGCGGAAGGTCTACAAAATGCTGCGGGAGAACCGCATCAAGTATTACGCGGAGGCGGATTACCGGGAAGATTCCGCTCTGGACTGGCTCCTGAAGAGCATCATCCAGAGCACGGCTGCGAACGAGCAGCTGGAGGCTTTCCACTACACCTTAAAGAACGAGGTGGAAAACTTTGCCCAGAACGAGATGAAGCGGAGCGCGCCGGAGACCCGCGAGAAGGAGCGTCTGATCCAGGCGCTGGCGGGCAGCCGCAACTTTGCGACCACGCACATGCTGGTGGAACGGCTGCTGTCGGTGCCGAACTGGACGAAGGAAGAGCGGGACGAGCTGTTCCGGATCGGCGAAGAAAACAAGCAGATCTACTATATGCTCGGGGACGCCCGGCTGGCGAAATTCTACCGGGGCCTGCTGGCGCAGGAAGAAGAGGATTCGCTTTTTGCGAGAAGCATCCGGGAAGCGCTGGAGGCGCAGGGGTAAAAAAAGCACGAAAAAAAGAAGCGGTACCGGAGAGGGTACCGCTCCTTTTTTCGTGCCGGGAAACGGCTTATTTCAGGAAGCCGAAGCTCTTGATGATCGGGGCTTCCTTGGCCTTTCCGCTGCAGACGCTGAAGAACTGGATGATGGAAACCACCAGCAGCACGATGATGCCGACGGCCGCGACGAACCAGCCGAGGATCGGAACGATCATGCAGAAAGCCAGCAGAGCGATGCAGACGGAGATCTTCAGGGACTGACGGGCGTGGAACATCGCATAGGGAGACTTCTGGGCGGCCAGCATCGTGATGATGATGCCGACGACGCCGAGCAGATACGCGGACATCGCGAAGACCTTGTTGTCGGAGATATCCTTCGGATCAAATTCGGCGGTGTGATCCGCGGGATCGTAAGCATAGTTGATCTGAGGAGCCGCAAAGCTGGTTCCGCAATTCGGGCATGCGGGGGCGCCGTCTTCAACCTGAGCGCCGCAATTAGGACAGAATGCCATAAGAAAGTACCTTCCTTTCGCACCGGAGGAGCCGGCGTTATTTTTGTTAAGGGCATTATAGTATGGAATCTTTCATTTGTAAAGAAATTGAAAAGAAATTCTTAAAATCCTCCGGCTTTCCGTCCGTGCCCGTCCGTCCGCCTTGCCGTTTTCGCCGGGATCTGCTATAATACAGACCGCTTCGGGTGACCGCGGGGTCATAACGAGGAACAAGGTGCAAGACCTTGGCTGTACCGGCAACTGTAACGCGGACGGAGGGGCCGAAATGCCATTGCGGGAGACCGTGAGAAGGCGGCCCGTCCGGGAGAGGCGGAGCCAGGAGACTTACCCGAAAGCAACTGTCATTGGAGGAAGAGCAGACTTTTCAGGAGAGGGCTGCCGGACTACGGCTTTTGAATGAACGGGACCTGCAAAGGAACATGAAAAACAAAAAACTGACGATCATCCTGGCCGTCGTGGCCGTAGTGGTGCTGGGCTGCGTGCTCTGGTTCATCCTGGGCGGCGGCGGAGCGAAGGATGACGGCCACATCACCGTTACGGTGCAGGACAAGGACGGCAAGATCCTGGCCGAGAAGAAGATCGGCTACAAGGAAGGCGACAAGCTGGCCGACCTGGTGGAGAAGAACTTCAAGAACGTCAAGTATGAGGACAGCGGCTACGGCCCCATGATCATGGAGATCGAATCCCTGACCACGCCGGCCGACTGGAGCAGCTACATCTCCATCCTTTACAACGGCGAGTATGCCCAGGTGGGCATCGGGCAGCTGGAATTCAAGGACGGCGATAAGATCGACTTCGTGGATACGGTCTATATCCCGACACCGTGATGAAGGCCGACACGAAACGCAAGGTCGTCTGGACGGCGATGGATATCGTCCTGATGGCCCTGCTGGCGGCGATCCTGATGCTGCAGAAGGAGCTCATGTCCGCTCTGCCGAATATCTCGCTGACGGTCTTCCTGATCCTGCTTTACGCCAAGTGTCTGGGCCTCGGCCGGACGGCCGTGATCGTAACGGTCTACCTGCTGCTGGACAGCGTGATCTGGGGATCTTTAAACCCGATCTTCACGACGGCGCAGTGGATCGGCTGGATGCTCGGCCCGCTCCTGTACTGCACGGTCTTCAGAAAGACGGAGGACAACATCGTCCTGGCCTGTGCGTCGGCGCTGGCGGCGTTTCTGTACTGCTGGGTCATGATCGTGCCGACGGCGCTTATCTACACGGACCAGATCGGGACGCTGGGCGCCTATATCCTGGCGGATATCCCCTGGGAGATCGTTCTGGCCATCAGCGGATTCATTCCCACCCTGCTGCTGTACGAGCTGCTTTCCAGACTGATGCGGAAGCTGCTGCGGCAGATGCGGCAGATCTGAAATTTTCGGGCGGATCATCTGATCCGCCCTCTTTTTCGCCCGGAACGCCGAGAAAAAACTTGTCTTTCCGCGCCGGATTTGCTATACTTTTTCTGTCATCCGACATCCGTGAAAAGAACCTACAGGAGGCAAACTTAACATGAAAGTACTGGTTATCAACTGCGGCAGCTCGTCCTTAAAGTTCCAGCTGATCGATTCCGAGACCGAGCAGGTCCTGGCGAAAGGCCTGTGCGAACGCATCGGCATCGACGGAAGACTGACGTATTCCCCCGCGGGCGGCGGCAAGCACGTTTTTGAGGATCCCCTGCCCAATCATACCGTAGCCGTGAGCGGCGTTTTAGCCAAGCTGACGGATCCCGAGATCGGCGTGATCAAGTCTTTGGCCGAGATCGGCGCGGTCGGCCACCGCATCGTGCACGGCGGCGAGAAATTCGCCAAGTCCACCCTGCTGACAGAAGAGGCCATCAAGGAGATCGAAGCCTGCAGCGAGCTGGCTCCCCTGCACAACCCGGCCAACATCATCGGCATCCGGGCCTGCCAGGAGCTGATGCCCGGCGTCCCCATGGTCGGCGTTTTTGATACCGCCTTCCATCAGACCATGCCGCCCAAGGCTTTCCTGTACAGCCTGCCTTATGAATACTACACCAAGTACGGCGTACGCCGCTACGGCTTCCACGGCACCTCCCACAGCTACGTTTCCAAGCGGGCTGCGGAGATCCTGGGCAAGGACGTGAAGGATCTGAAGATCATCGTCTGCCACCTGGGCAACGGCGCCTCCATCTGCGCGGTGGATCACGGCAAATCCGTGGACACCTCCATGGGCTTTACGCCGCTCGAAGGCCTGACCATGGGCACCCGCTCCGGCGGCCTGGACCCGGCCATCATCGAATACATCGCGGCGAAGGAAAACCTGAGTCTGGCGCAGGTCCTGAACGTACTGAACAAGAAGTCCGGCGTGCAGGGCATTTCCGGCGTTTCCAGCGACTTCCGCGATCTGGAAGGCGCGGCGAAGGAAGGCAACAAGCGGGCGCAGGACGCTCTGGACGTGTTCACCTACCGCGTGGCGAAGTTCGTCGGCTACTATGCCGCCGCCATGAAGGGCGTGGACGTGATCTGCTTCACGGCCGGCATCGGCGAGAACGATATCTCCGTCCGCGCTGAGATCCTGTCCTACCTGGAGTTCCTGGGCTGCAAACTGGATCCGGAAGCCAACAACTGCCGCGGTGAGGAGAAGATCATCTCCACGCCGGATTCCAAGGTCATCGCCATGGTCGTCCCGACCAACGAAGAGCTGGCCATCGCCCGCGAGACGGTCGCGATCGTAGGATAAAGAACCCGGTCCGTCTGACCGGCATGCCGAAGGATCCCATCACTGAAACAAGTCATGGGATCCTTCTCTGTTCATTCAAAGGAGCCATCAATGCGAATTCTGTTTATGGGTACGCCGGACTTAAGCCGGACGGTCCTGCAGGCACTGTGTGAAGCCGGGCATGAGATCGTGCTCTGCGTGACGCAGCCGGACCGCGAAAAAGGCCGCGGCAAGGCTGTGCAGACGTCTCCCGTCAAGGAGGAAGCGCTGCTTCGCGGGATCCCCGTCTTCCAGCCGGAACGCTTAAGACGGGAGGAAAACGTGGCCTGGCTGCGGGACTTTCTGGCGGAGCATCCCGCCGACGTGGGCGTCGTGGCGGCTTTCGGGCAGATCCTGCCGCAGAGCGTGCTGGACATGCCCCGCTTCGGCTGCCTGAACGTCCATACGTCCCTGCTGCCGAAATACCGCGGCGCTTCGCCGATCGAAGCGGCGATCCTGGCCGGAGAGCCTGTGACAGGCGTCACGACCATGCAGATGGACGCGGGGCTGGACACGGGCGATATCCTGCTGCAGCGGGAGCTGGCGATCGGCCCGGAAGAGACCGGTGGAAGCCTGACCGAAAAACTGGCCGAACTGGGCGGAGAACTGATCGTCGAAACGCTGGCGCAGCTTGAGGCCGGAACGCTCTCGCCCCGCCCGCAGGAGGGGGAGAGCACGTATGCCGGGCTCATCCGCAAGGAGGCGGGCAGCCTTGACTGGCGGGAGCCGGCCGATGCGGCAGAGCGGCGCATCCGAGCCTTCGATCCCTGGCCGGGCACCTACACCTTCCGGGCAGGGAAGCGCGTCAAGATCGGCCGGGCGGCGGTGCTGCCGGAAGCCGGAGAGACGGCGGAAGAAAAGCCGGCGCAGCGGCCGGACGGAGAAGCCGGGGAAGACAGGCCGGCGCCCGGCACGGTGCTGGCCGCCTCGAAAAAGGGGATAGACGTACAGACAGGCCGCGGGATCCTGCGGATCCTGAGTCTGCAGCCGGAAGGCAAAAAAATGATGCCGGCGGATGCGTATCTGCGGGGATATTCCCTTCAGGCCGGAGAGATTTTGGGAGAATGAGATGAACAGCCGGGCGCTGGCCGCGTTGATTATCGATAAAACGCTCGAACAGGGCGGAAAAAGCCACGAGCTGCTGCGGGAAGTCTTCCGGCAGCAGCCGGATCCGGACGTCCGCGAGCGGAATTTCATCACGGCGCTGGTCCACGGAACCGTGGGCAGTGCGCTCACGCTTGATTTTTATCTGGAACAGGTCTCGCGGATCCCGGTCGGGCGGCTGAAGCCCTATCTGTGCAGCGTGCTGCGCATGGGTCTGTACCAGATCCTGTATATGGACCGCGTTCCCGCCTCGGCGGCGGTCAACGAGAGCGTAAAGCTGATCCGGAATCGCTTCGGCGAAGGCCTGACCGGCTTTGCGAACGGGGTGCTGCGGGCGGCCGCGCGCAAAACGGACTGGAAGCAGCCGGAAGGCGCGGTCTCTTTAAGCCTTCCGCAGCCGCTGTACGGGTATCTGACGGGCTTATACGGAGAAGAAAACACCCGTCGGATGGCGGAATACTTCCTGGAGGCGCCGCCGCTCTGGGGGCGTGTGAACGAGAGCCGGATCCGTCCGGAGGAAGCCGCAGCGCTTCTGGCAAAAGACGGCTTCGACGCCGTGCCGCAGCCGCTGCTGCCTTCCGCGCTGCGGATCAGCCGGAAGCCGGAAGAGAAGACGTCTCCGGGCTGCCCGCTGGAGCAGACGGAGGCGGTCCGCGGCGGCTTCGTGCAGATGCAGGATATCAGCGCGCAGCTGGCGGTCCGGGCAGCCGGACCGAAACCAGGCGATAAGGTGCTGGATCTCTGCGCCGCGCCGGGCGGAAAGAGCCTTCAGGCCGCCGACCTTATGCGGGACAGCGGCGAAGTCACCGCCTGCGATCTGACGGAAGCCAAGTGCCGCCTGATCCGCGAAAATATCGAAAAGAGCGGCTTTTCCTGCCTTAAGGTGCGGCAGGCGGACGCCACGGTCTTCGAAGCGGACTTTGAAAACGCCTTCGATCTTGTGATAGCGGACCTGCCCTGCTCGGGCCTCGGCACCGCCTCCCGCAAGCCGGAGATCAAATACCGCGTCACCGAAGAGCAGGTAAGCGAACTGGCCGCCCTGCAGCGGCAGATCCTGGCAAACGCCGTCCGTTACGTAAAGCCGGGCGGAAAGCTCCTGTACTCCACCTGCACCCTTACCAGAGAAGAAAACGCGGACAACGCGTCGTACATAGAAAACGAACTGGGCTTAACGCCCCTGCCGCTCGCCCTGCCGGACGGCATCCCCGGCTTCACGGCCGGCGCCCGCACCCTGCAGATCCTGCCGGGGGCCGCCCTTGAGCGGAGCGAGCCGGATCCTGCCGGGCGCGAAGCGCCGATTGCGGCCGGCGACGGCTTCTTCATCAGCCTCTTTGTAAAGGAGAAAAGCTCATGACGGATCTGCGCTCCATGACGGAAGCGGAACTGAAAGACGCAGCAAAAGATCTGGGCCAGCCCGCCTACCGCGGCGCCCAGCTCTTCGAATGGCTGCAGAAAAAGAAGATCCGGGATCTGGACGAGGCCCGGAACCTGCCGCAGGTCTTCCGGAACGCACTGCGGCAAAACTTCACGCTCTCCACGCTCACGGTCCACACGCTGCAGATCTCAAAAGACGGCACCCGCAAATACCTCTTCCTGCTGCCGGACGGCCAGGCCATCGAAAGCGTCTTCATGCCCTACGACTACGGCAGCACGGTCTGCGTCTCCTCGCAGGTCGGCTGCCGCATGGGCTGCCGCTTCTGCGCCTCCACCTTAAATGGCCTTTCCCGCAATCTGCTCCCCGGCGAGATGCTGGAACAGATCTTCCGCATCGAAGAGGAGACGGCTCAGAAGGTGGACCACGTCGTGGTCATGGGCATGGGCGAGCCGCTGGACAATCTGGAAAACCTGATTCGCTTCATCCGCCTGGTCTCAGACCCGAGAGGCAAAAACTTGAGCCAGCGGAATATCACCGTCTCGACCTGCGGGCTGGTCCCGCAGATCGCGCGGCTCGCGGAGGAAAAGCTCGGCATCACGCTGGCACTCTCGCTCCACGCGCCGGACGACGAACTGCGGAAGACCATGATGCCCGTCGCGAACCGCTATACCATCGCCGAGACGCTGGCCGCCTGCGACGATTATTTCAGAAAGACCGGCCGGCGCATGAGCTACGAATACAGCCTGGTCCGGGGCTCCAACGACGGCGAAGAGCACGCGCAGGCGCTGGCAAAGCTCCTGAAAGGGAAGAACTGCCACGTCAATCTGATCCCCGTCAACCCGGTCACGGAGCGCGGTTTTGAGGCTTCGCAGGAGGCGGCGGTGCTCCATTTTCAAAAAACACTTGAAAAATACGGAATAAATGCTACTATAAGAAAGAGGATGGGCGCGGACATCGACGGTGCCTGCGGCCAGCTGAGAAGGAGGCTTCTGCAATAGCCTATGCTACGCTATGCGGCTTTTACGGATATCGGCCTCGTCAGAAAGAACAATGAAGACTCTCTTTACATCGGCTGTCCCTGGGGCGGCCTGGAAGAGAATCTCTTCGTAGTCGCTGACGGGATGGGCGGCCATAAGGGAGGAGAATACGCCTCCCGCTTTGTGGCGCGCCGGATCCCGGAAATCCTGCATTCCCGCGGCAAAAAGGGCAATATCGATCTGGCCCTGGAAGAGGCGACCGAGAAGGTCAACGCGGCGCTGTACCGGATCTCGCAGGAAAGCGAAGAGCTGAGCGGCCTGGGTTCCACGCTGGTCATGGCCTTCTGGGACAAGAGCCGCTTCCACATCATCAACGTGGGGGACAGCCGGGCCTATCTGTTCGCGGACGGCGAGCTGATCCAGATCACCGAAGACCACTCGCTGGTCGAGGAAATGGTCCGCAGCGGCCGCCTGGACCGGGATGATGAGATGTACCGCGCCAACCGCAACGTCATCACGCGGGCCATGGGGACCGAGCCCTACGTGGAGGAGGACCTCTTCACGGCCGAGGCGGCGCCCGGCAGCCGGCTGCTGCTCTGCACCGACGGCCTGCACGGCATGCTCGAGGAAGAGGAGATCATCCTGATCCTCTCGGAGGAAGCGGATACCGAGGCGGCGGCGGAAAGACTGGTCGGCGAAGCCAAAAAGGGCGGCGGAAGAGACAACATCACGGTCATACTGATTGACGTTTTGGATACAGAAAACAGCTAAAGGAAATCGGATTCATGTTATTACGGGCAGGAACGGTCTTAAATGACAGATATGAAATATTAAATACCGTCGGGACCGGCGGCATGGCGGACGTTTACCGCGCGCGGGACAACGTCTTAAAGCGTGCCGTCGCGGTCAAGGTGCTGAAGGAAGAATACAGCACGGACGCCGGCTTTGTGGCGAAATTCCGCCGGGAAGCCCAGGCGGCGGGCGGCTTTTCCCATCCGAATATCGTCAGCGTGTACGACGTCGGCGACCAGAACGGCATGTACTACATCGTGATGGAGCTGGTGGAAGGCATCACGCTGAAGAAATATATCGAAAAGACCGGCCGCATGCCGGAGCGCGAGGCCGTTGAGGTCGCCATGCAGGTGGCCCGCGGCCTGGAAGCCGCCCACGAGCAGGGCATCATCCACCGGGACGTCAAGCCGCAGAACATCATCATTTCCCGCGAGGGCAAGATCAAGGTCGCCGACTTCGGCATCGCCCGCATGAGCTCCAAGGAAACCATTTCCAACACGACCATGGGCAGCGTCCACTATATCTCCCCGGAGCAGGCCCGCGGCGGTGCCTGCGACGCCCGCAGCGACATCTATTCCCTCGGCGTGACCATGTTCGAGATGGTCACCGGCCAGGTGCCCTTCGACGGAGAAAATTCCGTGGCCGTAGCCTTAAAGCACGTTCAGGATCCGATGCCTTCGCCGCGTCAGATCGAGCCGGGCATCTCCGGCAATCTGGAAAAGATCATCTTAAAATGCACGCAGAAGAATCCGGCCTACCGCTATTCCTCCATGGCCGCGCTGCTGCTGGATCTGCGGCGGCTGATCGTCTCCCCGGGCGAGGACTTCGTGGTCCTGCATCAGGAGGAGGAAAACGATCCGTCCCTGCGCATGAGCAAGCAGGACGCGGATATCCTGAAGGTGGCGGGCATCACCTCCAGCGGCCGCGACTGGATGGACGCCGAACAGGCGCTCCTGGCCCTGGAAGAGGGCGCACCGCGCGCGGCCGCCCAGCAGGAAGAGGACAGACGGGCGGAAGCAAAAGCCAAGCGGACGGAGCATATCTTAAGCTACATCATGCTCGGCATCGCGGTGCTGATCCTGGTGCTGATCATCGCGATCGCCTTCAAGGCCTGCGCGCTTTTCGGCCCGACGGATCCGGCCGTTACGACGACGGCGGTGCCGCACGTGAGCCGCAATACGACGGCTGCACCGACAGACGCCACCACGCCGTCGGTCCCGGGCTCGTCGGCCGCAGCGAGTGCGGCCCCCACAACAACAGCGCCGCCGTCCGCGGAAACCACAACACAGGATCGACCTATTGAGACAAACCCGGAAAACACAGTTGTGGTTCCGGGTTTTACTGGAAAAAGCATAGAAGAAGCGCGGGAACTGGCGGAAGATCTGGGACTGGGCGTTTCCTTTGAAACGCAGTACGTACAGAACGACACGGAGCCGGTGATCGTGGACCAGAACTATCCGGAAGGGACCGTGGTGCTGCTCGGAACGGAGATCACGCTCTGGATCGCCGTCAAGGAGGATACGAGCGTCTACGTTCCCACGACGATCGTGGGCAAGAGCGTGTCGGACGCCAGCAAGATCCTTGCCGACGCGGGCCTGACGGTCTCGCCCAACGCGGAATGGAAGGCTTCGCAGATGATCGAATACGGCAAGGTCATCGACTGCAAGCCCAGCATGGGCTCGCAGGTGGAGCGGGGCAGCAAGATCGTCCTGATCATCAGCAGCGGGCCCGCCACCGTCAAGATGCCGGACATCCTCGGCCAGACCGAGGAGGAGGCGATCGCGACCTTAAAGACGGCCGGCTTCAATACGGATACCTACGTACACTTCAGGACGGAGACGGTCAAGGACAGCAAGTACAATGCGGATACCGTGGCGAAGATCGAGGCGACGGTCAGCGGCAGCCTGAAGACGGTCAGCCCCGGCGCGTCCGTGGACCTGCGCGGACATATCTACCTGTCCCTGGCGGCATCGGATCCGGAGCTGCCGAAGATGACCGGCCGCACGGATCTGGAAGCGCTGCTGACGGAGCTGGAGGAGCTCGGCCTGGAGACGGAAGTCATCTATGAAACGGAGAGCAGCGCGCCGGCGGGCAGCGTCTCCTCCGTGACCGTGCCGGATCCGGAAACGGAAGGCGCCGTTATCGAGGCCGAGGCCGGCATGATCGTTCCCAAGGGAAGCAAGCTGACGATCTACGTCCGGGCGAAACAGGTGCCGGACGGCCTGATCGACAAGAGCGTGGAAGAGGCTGCCGCGATCCTGAAAGCGGCCGGCATCGAATATAGCTTTAAGGACGGCGCTGCGCCGGAGGATCCGGCCGAAGCCAGGGTGACGGCGGTCAGCCCCGCCGCCGGGACGGTGCTGAAGGACGGCGATACGGTCGAGATCACGTTCTCGAAGGAACACGTGCACTCGTTTACGGAAGCTTCCCGCACGACCACGGATTTCTCGGAAGAGGATGCGACGACCATTTATATCTACCGGATCACGGTCATCCACTATAATGCCTGCTCCTGCGGAGAGACCCGTCCGGACGAGGAGAAAAAAGAACTGATAACGACGTTCCCGAAGGAAACGGAGACCACGCCGGAAGAAACGACCACGGCTGAGCCGGAAACCACGCCGGAAGAAACGACCACGGCACCACCTGAAACCACTACGGCGCCGCCTGAAACCACCACGCCGGAGGAAACGACTACGGCAGCGCCGGAGCCGGAAACGACCACGGCCGCGGCGGAAGAGACGCCGGCCGAAGCGCCGGAAAACACGCCCGCCGCCGGCGACTGAAAAGAGGCGCTTATTGGAGACCATGCAAGGAAAGATCATCCGGGGCGTCGGCGGTTTCTACTACGTGCATGACGGGAACGAGACCGTGATCGAATGCCGGGCGCGCGGCGGCTTCCGCCGGCAGGAGCTGAAGCCCCTGGTCGGCGACAACGTGGAGATCCTCCTCACGGAGGAGGACCCGGGCTGCGGCCGCATCGAGACGGTCTTCTCCCGGAAAAACGAGCTGATCCGGCCGGCGGTCGCCAACGTGGATCAGGCACTGATCATCGTGGCGGCGCGGCATCCGGCCTTCCATCCGGGGCTGCTGGACCGCTTCCTGCTCTGGATGGCCGTCCAGGACGTGCCCGTCATCGTCGGGATCAGCAAAACAGACCTGGACAAAGACGGCAAAGAAGCGGAGATCCGCTCGATCTACCGGGACGCGGGCGTGCGCATCTGCTCCTTCAGCTCCGAGACCGGAGCGGGCCTGGAAGACCTGAAGGCGCTGCTGCGGGGCACGACGACCGTGCTGGCGGGCGCCAGCGGCGTCGGCAAATCCACGCTGCTGAACGCGCTTCTGCCGCAGGCGGCCATGGAGACGGGCACGCTCAGCGAGAAGCTCGGCCGCGGACGGCACACGACCCGGCACGCGGAGATCTTCTGCTGGGAGAAGGAAAGCTTCCTCTGCGATACGCCCGGCTTTACGGCGCTGGATCTGCCGGAGCTCGAGGAGGACCGCCTCCGCTACTATTACGAAGAATTTGGACTCTACGGCGAAAAATGCGCCTTCCGGGACTGTCTGCACAGCCGCGAGAAGGACTGCGCCGTGCGGAAGGCGGCGGAAGAGGGTAAGATCCCGGCCGCCCGGTACGAAAGCTACTGCCGTCTGCTGGACGAGCTACGCAGCCGGAAACGATATTAAACGCAGCAGGTGACGCTTATGAACTATATCTTATCTCCGTCGATCCTGGCCGCCGATTTCGCCCGCCTGGGCGAGGAGACGGAGGCCGTCGCAAAAGCCGGGGCTTCCTGGCTGCATCTGGACGTGATGGACGGGGCCTTTGTCCCCAGCCTTTCCTTCGGCATGCCGGTCCTCGCTTCCCTTCGCAAAAAATCTTCGCTTTTTTTCGACACGCATCTGATGATCGAAGATCCGGACCGCTATCTGGAGGCTTTCGCGAAGGCGGGAGCGGATCTGATCACCGTGCACGCGGAGGCCGTGACGCATCTGGACCGGACGGTCCGCGCCGTCAAGAACCTGGGCCTGAAAGCGGGCGTCGCGCTGAATCCCGCCACGCCTTTAAGCGTTCTGGACTGGATCCTGCCGGAGCTGGATCTGGTGCTGCTGATGACGGTCAATCCCGGCTTCGGCGGGCAGAGCTATATTCCGTACTGCGATGAAAAGATCCGCGCCATGCGCAAACGGATCACGGAGCTGGGCCTGTCCGCAGATATCGAGGTGGACGGCGGCGTCAACCTGAAAAACGTGGGCCGGATCCTGGACGCCGGCGCCAACGTGATCGTAGCCGGCAGCGCGGTGTTCGGCAGCGACAGCGGAAAACAGGCCGGTGCTTTTATGAAAATACTGCGGGAACGGGATAAGGAGCTATGAAGCGGCGTCTGACGGCAGGGATCCTTCTTATCGTGCTGTGCCTTCTTTCCGCCTGCAGCCGCAGCGGAGAGCTTCAGCTGGAACGGAACCAGCTGCTCGGCGTGGGCAATACGATCTGCAGCTGGGGAGAAGCGCAGGTCTTTATTCTGACGCAGTACACGGCCTACGGCCGCGAGTACGGCAGCGAGGTCTGGGACGTTTCGCTCTCCGAGGGAAATTTTGAATCGTATATCCGGGACTCGCTGCTGGAATATCTGAAAACCATGCTGCTGGCTGCCCGTGCGGCGGAGCAGCTGGGGGTCTCCTTGAGCGAGGCGGAGCAGCGCGCGGCGGAACTGGCCGCCGATGCCCTGATGACCGATCTCGGCGACGCGGCGGGCCGGTACGGCATTACGAAAGATGCAGTCCGCAGCGCCTATACGCACTATGCCCTCGCGCAGATCTTCTACCGGCAGACCGTGACGGACGCCCGTCTGGAGATCAGCGATGAAGAAGCCCGCGTGATCAGCCTGCAGATCGTGGAAGCGGATGAGTCGGCCGGCTACGCGCTGGCGGCCGAACTGGCGGAGACGCTGAAGACGGCGCAGTCCGCGGCCGAAGCTATCAGCGGGCTGGAAGGCGTGACGGTCCGGCAGGAAAACGTGGTGCGCGGCACCTACTCCGACGGCTTTGAGACCATCGCCTTCTCCTTGAAGCAGGATCAGTGGAGCCCGGTCATCACGGAAAACGGAAAGTATTATATCGTTCGCTGTCTGTCCCCGTATCTGGCGGACGCGACGGAGCAGCACAAGGCGGAGATGGCGCTGGCTGCCCGGGAGGACACCATCAATAAGACACTGAAGAATTTTGCCCGTACGGAGCAGATGATCTATAACCCCGAGCTGTGGGACAGCTGGACCATGGCTCAGTACGAAAATGCACCGGCCATAGACTTTTTCGCCTATGCCGGAGCGCTGAAGAAGTAGGCCGCAGGATGGGAATGCTGACAGGAGAGTGGTTAAAGGCGCTGGGCCCGGAATTTAAAAAGCCGTATTACCGGAAACTTTACGAAACGGTCCGGCAGGAGTATGCGCGCGGGCCGGTCTATCCGCCGGCGCAGGACCTGCTTTCAGCCTACGAGCTGACGCCGCTGGAAAAGGTCAAGGTCGTGATCCTGGGGCAGGACCCCTATCACGAGCCGGGACAGGCGCACGGCCTGTGCTTTTCGGTGCGGCCCGGCGTAGAAACGCCGCCGTCGCTGGAAAATATCTATAAGGAACTGCAGGACGATCTGGGCTGCCGCATCCCGAACAACGGCTATCTGGTGAAATGGGCCCGGCAGGGCGTGCTGCTCCTCAATACCGTGCTGACCGTGCGGGCGCACCGCGCGGGATCCCATCACGGACTGGGCTGGGAGGAATTCACCGACGCCACGATCCGCGTCCTGAACGAGCAGGACCGCCCGATGGTCTTTCTGCTCTGGGGCCGGCCGGCCGCCATGAAGGAATCGCTGCTGACGAATACGCAGCATCTGGTCCTAAAGGCGCCGCACCCGAGTCCGCTGTCCGCCTACCGCGGCTTCTTCGGCTGTCGTCATTTCAGCCGCTGCAACGAGTTCCTGACGGCGCACGGAGAGAGCCCGATCGACTGGCAGATCGAGGATGTCTGAAGGGATCTTGCAGCAGGCGGGAGAACTGCCTGCCGCAGCAAAGGCGCTTTGCCGAAATTCCTTGACAAAAATGCGGCTGCCCTGTACAATCGGGCTTGCCGATAAGGAGAAGTAACCAAGTGGCTGAAGGTATCGGACTTGAAATCCGACAGGTCGGTTCTCCGGCGCGGGGGTTCAAATCCCCCCTTCTCCGCGAAAAAAAGGAGCTCTTTGTGAGCTCCTTTTTCGTTTACCGAATGATCTTGTCGAGAAACGCCGAACAAACCATCTTATAGCGATCCGGATCGACCAGATAGCTGAGGCCGTGGCCTGCCTCCGGGAAGGTGTGGAGTTCGACCTTGTCCGGCGCCGCCGCCGCGATCTCGCGGCTCATATCGCAGGGGACCAGGTGATCCTCCTCGCCGTGGATCAGCAGGACCGGCACGGGAGACTGCTTCACCGCTTCGCGGCTGTCGGCGGCCGCGGGATCAAAGCCCGCGAAGAGGCGCGCGGCCAGCCATGTAAAGGGATAGAGGAGCTTGTCCGGCAGGCCTGTCCCGCGGCAGACTTTCCGGATGATCGCCTCCGGCGTGGTGTAAGGGCAGTCCGCGATGACGCCCCGCACGCTTTCCGGCAGCTGAAGCGCCGAAGCCATCAGCACCGTGGCGGCGCCCATCGAGATGCCGCAGAGAACGATTGGCGTCCCGGCGCCGAAGCGCTCCCGCGCAAAGCGCGTCCAGGTCAGGCAGTCCTGCCGTTCCTTGATCCCGAGCGTGATCCGGTGTCCCTCGCTGCGCTTGTGCCCCCGCTGCTCGGCCATCAGGAGATTGAAGCCCTTCTCCAGATAGATCCGCGTGCCGCCGGAGAAGTCCCGGGAGGGAGTCCCGCGGTAGCCGTGGAAGCAGATGGCAAGCGGCGCGCCGTCCTTCTGATGATAATAGCGGCCGTACAGCGTGAGGCCGTCGAAAGAGGAGATGGTAAGCGTGTCAAAGGGACGCGCGTTCAGCTCGTCGATCATGGCGTGGACGCGGTCCCGGAAGGGGGCCATCTGCCCGCTTTCATAAATATGATGGTCATCGTTCTGGCTGCGGTTCGGACTGTACAAGGTCAGGCGGAAGATCAGAAAGGCCGCGCCGAGGACCAGCAGGCATAAAACGGCGGCGAAATAAAGAAAAAACATGGCGGCTCCCTTCGGGGGCGTTCGCGCGTGCGAACGGAAATACAGAGCTTCAGCCCCTATTATAACCGCTTCGGATAAAAATTGCAAAAAGTATAAAAGTGCTTGACAGCCGCGGAAAAAGCCGCTATAATCCGTTATTGCATTCGGAGAAGTACCCAAGCTGGCCGAAGGGACACCCCTGGAAAGGGTGCAGGTCGTTAATAGCGGCGCGAGGGTTCAAATCCCTCCTTCTCCGCGAACCAGAGGCCACGAATATGTTGATATTACAGCATATTCGTGGCTTTTGAAATGAGCGCAAAAGTGTGCACAGGTGTGCACAGACTTGTGCTCGTTTTTTTGTGCTGTCAAAGTGCAAGCACTTGGTTGAGTTTTTCAACAATCACCTCGTCGCGTGTTGTTGAATAAGTGTAGTTGTTGAGCGTCGTCTGCAGCTGCCGGTGTCCCGCCTGTTTTCGGACAAAGTCCGGATCGAGGCCGTTGTTCAGCAACAGCGAGATATAGGTCTTACGCAGTTTGTGAGGAGAGCGTCTGCCTAAATCGAGTTCATCGCACAGCCGATAGAGCTTCATTTGGATGGTATCCTCTGTCGCGTTTTCGAAGATCCGGTCCCGAATAATGCCCTTCTTGAAAAGCATTGCTTTGATTCTTTTGAGTAGTTCAAAGCATTGTTCCGTTATCAGAACGTCTCTGGGTGGGGCCCCCTGCTTTAAGGAATCCTCGACTCTGAACTGTCTCTTGGCCCATGTACCGTCCGGGAGCAGTTCATCGTGAACACACAGCGATTGATGGATGTGCACCTTATGCGTCTTGGAGTCGAAATCGCTGAAGGAAAGTGCCAGGCATTCGCCGATCCGTATCCCGAGATACCTGATAAGCGGAATGGCTAGATAGTTTTCATCCTCTGTTTCCTTTGCTTTCCGATAGCAGAGAGTCATCAGTTCTTCGATTTCATCTGGATAGAAGATCTGCGTCTCCGCCGGCGCTTTGCTGACTGTTCGATAGATCGTTCTGTCCAGATGAATATCTCGGGAGATGTTACGGTCAATAAGATCGCGGTCAGCCAGATAATCCATCATCTGTCGGAGAATGCTGAAGACGTTTGTCGCCATTTTGTAGGTCATGTCGTATTTCTTGATCAGTTCGCATTCCCACTGCTTGATTTCCGCACGGGTCAGCTCTGTGACAGGAGTGCTGACCAAGTGTCTGGAGAGCGGTTCTTTCAGATAAAACCGATGAAAGTCCGTATCCTGACGGTGTGCGGTATTGGCTTTTCCGACAGTAGCGACCCGGTAGCGCAGCCACTCGGGATAGATCTTTTCCAGAGTCAGTTTCTTTTCTTTCTCTTTTGTACAATAGAATTCGTACAGCTTCTGATATACTTCCTCCTCGGTATTCCCGGCGACGCGCTTTCGTTTGCCGGTCTTAGGATCACGAACATTCGTGAACCATCGGCGGTCCTTTCCCTTGCCCTGTGTAATAGCATGAGAGTGAACCTGTTTTACTTTGTCTTTTTTTGCCATCGTGATATATCGATGGTACTCATTCGCATCGATTATACCACAACTGACTAAAGATGAAAGGGTTTCTTCTGAGGGATCCGTGGTAAAGAAGAAGGTAACTTTCTCCTGATCGTTGAGGGTCGGTACTGTCATCGGACATTCCCCCGATCCCTGTTTTGGATTAATACGGCACGTTCCGCATTCAGTTCGGATTCAAGCAGTTTTGCCCGCGCAGCTGAACGGCTGCGGATTTTTTCGGCTAGACTCTTTTTTTTGCGAAGAGGGGCGATCTGAGCGGAGCAGGTTTTGATCGCTTTTCGCAGTTCCGCCTTTTTCTCCGGTTCGTTCGTCCTTCTTTCTTTGTTGCGGAGGGCTTGGCGTTGCTGCTCCAGACGTTCCAGATCCTTTCCGGTCTTTGAAATGAAGTTCTCCAGACCAGTATCCGTTTCAATGTGCTCTGTCGCGAGCAGGCGGACCTGGGCGTCATATTCGTTCAGTTTGGTCAGTTCCTGCCGCATTTCGGGAGAGAGCGGCTTCTGCTTTGGCGGCAGGGCCCTGATCCCAAGGATCTGTTCCAGAAAGGGGCAATCTCTCCCCGTAAAGGCGCATAAGAGTACCAGAATCAGCTGGACGCAGGATACGGCGGACTCAAGATAAACGCCCGGATGAACCGGATGATAATCCGTAAAACCGAAGCCCGGTCTTGACCGATGCGCTGTATACTGCTCCAGCAAACCGAATAACGGCGTCTCCTTCTTACGGTCCTGTTCCGCACGGTACTCCCAGTAGACCCGCGTGTCTTCCAGATTGTTATCCAGCTTTTGCTGCAGATAATCGTTGGTGAAGCCGAGCTTGTCCAGGCGGACAGCCCGTTTCCAGCCGGGAGCCTTCACGGAGATGTGCCGGTATTCGCGGCTTCGGACCATCGTGTAGCCCATCTTTTTCAGATTGGCTTCAAAGACGTTCAGGTTGAGTGCCGTACGGAGCGCTTCCTGCACATCCTTTTTAAGAATCTCCCGGTGCGTCGGCTGGCCGGCTTTTTCTGCCCAGTATGCCTTGCTTTTTCCTCCGTAAAGCGAAGTGTTTCGCAGGACGGATTTCTGCCGTACGGCACAGATTTCGTCAGAGATCTCCCGGAGCCGGATATGGTCACTCTTTTTGTTCTGGAACTTCTTCCCATCCCGGAAGGAAACGGAGTTCACGACAAAGTGATTGTGCAGGTTGTCGGTATTCAGATGTGTGGTGACAAGCACCTCATAATCCCGACCCCACATACGGCGGGCGGTTTCCAGCCCGATCTCGTGTGCTTCCTCCGGTGTCACTTCACCCACCTGAAAGCTCTGATAGCCGTGATAGGCAACGTTCCCGCTCAGCTTCCCGAAGCGGCGCTTGGTCGCCATCATATCTTCATAGGCATTCTCCGGCAGGATATTGATCCCGTGGACGAAGAGCAACTGTCCGGTCTTCTCCCTGTCAGCCGTGTATTCCAAAGTTCGGGCCAGATCCGTATCGGGAGGAGTGAGGGCCGTCTTTT
>JAEEUR010000089.1 GCA_016290595.1 Lachnospiraceae bacterium
TGCCGTTCCGATAGCGATATCGGAGTATTCCGAAAAGTCGCAGTAAATTTGAAAAGAGAACATGACCATGGCAACAGGAATGGCGGCGCCGTTCGCTTTTTCCACATTGTTGAAGATCGCGTCTACGCTCGGCGCCAGGATATCCGCCACAGCCATTTTCTTAAAGAGTCCCCAGGTCAGCTGCTTCCGGCCGTAGGTGGCCTGTTCATAATTGAACACCCGATCCGCTTTCAGCTGAGGGAGCAGATTGGAAGGCCTTTCAATGGGACCGGCGACCAGCTGCGGGAAAAACGACACGAAAACGGCATAGTATCCGAAATGCTTCTCGGCAGGAATCAGCCCCCGGTAAACGTCAAGAACGTAACTGAGCGTCTGGAACGTATAGAACGAGATCCCCACCGGGAGCAGGAGCTTCAGCGTGACGGGATGGACGGATAAGGAGAAAACGGACAGCAGAGAAGAAACGGAGCGTGCGAAGAAATTGAAATACTTGAACACGCCCAGCACACCCAGGCAGATCAGGGCCGTGACGGCGGCGATCTGTTTTTTACGCTGCGGCCGGCGTTCGATCCCCAGAGCCGCATAGTAGGAAACCACGGTTGTGAGGAGGATCAGAACGGCGTAAGCCGGGTTCCAGCTCATATAAAAAAAATAGCTTGCCAGCAGCAGGAAAAACCATCTGTACCGCGCTTTAAGCAGCCAATGCGCAGCAAAGACCACCACCAGAAAGACCGCATATTGCCAAGAATTGAATTGCATACAGGAACAGCGCCTCCCGAAAGAACTGTCATGTTTCCGAAAAGGGACTACACAGACAAATAAGATTATACATTCTTCTTATTGCTTGTCAATCTCTTTGTCGGATGATGCTTTTTCTCCCGGAAAAACAAAAAGTGCCGGGATACGTTCTCCGGCACTCTTTGCTGATATATTTTCCGATCTGTTCCTGTTTCAGTTATAGTCCTTCTTGAAGCCCAGCGTCAGCTTGATCTCGATTTCCTGATAGCTGCCCTTTTCCAGGCGCTTTACCTTGAGCGTCACCTCGGTGCCGCCGGCATGGTACTGCAGCTCGTTCACCAGGTCGTCGTAGCTTGAAAGCTTCACGCCGTCCAGCTCGGTGATGACGTCGTAGGCCAGGATGCCCGCCTTTTCCGCCGGCGTATCTTTGCCGACCTCGTAAACGTAGGCGCCGGCCGGGATGCCGTAATACTCCGCGTAGCGGGAGGTCCGGTTGTCAAAGGTGATGCCCAGATACGGGTAGTCCGCTTCCGAGACCGGGATGCGCGGTTCCATCAGGGAGAGCTCCTCCATGATGTCCACGATGCTCGAGATCGGGATGGCGAAGCCGATGCCCTCGACGTCCTCGTCGGAATACTTGGCGTTGTTGATGCCGATCAGCTCGCCCTTTGAATTCAGGAGCGCGCCGCCGCTGTTGCCCGGGTTGATGGCCGCGCTGATCTGCAGCAGGTTCATCGTGGTGCCGTCCTCAAAGGTCACGCTGCGCTCGAAGCCGCTGACCACGCCGGTCGTCACGGACTGGCCGAAGCCCAGCGCGTTGCCGATGGCGATGACGCCCTCGCCCAGCTTCAGGTCGTCACTGGAGCCGATGACCGCCGCCTTCACGGCCGCCTTCGTTTCGTCCTTCACCGTGCTTAAGTCGATGCCCAGCACCGCCAGATCGTTCTCCTGGCTGGAGCCCTTGACGTACGCCTTGACCTTCTCTTCATCCACGAAGATGACCGTGATTTCCTTCGCGCCGTCGATGACGTGATAGTTCGTGGCGATCCACAGCTCGCTCTCGTTTCCGCCGATGATGACGCCGCTGCCGGCCCCCTGGGATTCATACTCTCTCGATCCGTAGAAACCGTTGCTGACCTTGACCGTCGATTTGACCTCGATGGAGACCACCGAAGAGATGACCTCGGAAACGATATCCGAAACGTCCGTCAGGGAGCTGCTTGCCGTATTCTTCGCCGATACCGTCGCCAGCGCGGCGTTCTCCGTCAGCGTTCCGGAATTGGACGTCGAATTGCGGCTGCGGTTCACGTTCGTTCCGGTGCCGGTCACCTGGCTCTGCAGGGAAGCCATCTGCGTCTTTAAATCGCGGACCTGAAGGAAGTTCGTGACGCCGAAGGCGAGAGCCGCCACCGCGATCAGGGCGGCCAGCACGCTCACGAAGGAGCGGCGCTTCATCTTCCGGCGGGCCTTCTCGGCCGCCTCCTTCTGCCGGTTGTAATCCTCCCAGCGTCTTTTCCTGTCTTCCTGCTCCGCCAGCACCGCCTGACGGTGCTCCTCGGCCAGCCGTCTGGCTTCCGCCGCCGCCAGTTCTCTCTGGCGCTGCTCTTCCTCCGCCCTCTCGGCATCCTCTCTGGCCTGCGAATCCATCGCTTCCTGCACGGCGTCGCTGCCGCTGATCGGCAGCTGTCCTTCCGTTTCCGCTTCCTGTTTATTTTCTTCCCACTCGTTCATGGTCAGCCTCCTGTCTGTAACAGATCCTTACTGTAAAAGCCCGTTGCCGGCTTACGATGGCCAGTATAACGGGCTTCTGTGATGAAAGTGTGACGAACTTTTTTCTTTTCTGTTAATCCTCAAACTGGACGGAACCTTTGATCCTGCCCTTGTGGTATACGCCGATGCGGCTGATGTTCTCGGACGGGACGTAGTCGTAATCGTCGTAGAGCATCTGGTGCAGCTCCTTCACGTCCGTCGGCAGGTCCTTCGAGAAGAAGACCCAGCCCAGCGCCTCGCTGGTCACGTGGTTCTCCGGGAAGCTCCTCGCCAGCGTGATGTTGTATTTCTGGTAGTTGTAGGCCAGCGCCAGGATCTCGTTTAAGCTTAAGGTCGTCTTCATATTGCTCCGCAGGGAGTTCACGACCTCCAGCATCTGAGCCACGTTCATGGATTTGACCTTGTCCAGCAGCTGCCCCATCACGTAGCGCTGGCGGCGCGTCCGCTCGATATCGTTGCCTACGTAATAGCGGATGCGCGAATAGCAGACGACGGAAACACCGTTCAGATGCTGCGTGCCCTCCCGGACGGCGACGCCTTTCGTGCCTTCCGGCCGGCCCGTCGCCCGACGGACCTCATCGATGTAATTGTTGACCTGCTCCGCTTCCTCGCGGGACATATTGATGTCCAGGCCGCCCATGATATCCACGATATCCGCCAGCGCCGTCCAGCCGACGACCACGTAGTCGCTGATCTCCAGGTCCAGGTTGCGGTTCAGGATTGCCACCGTTTCCGCCGCGCCGTATTTCGCGTAGGCGGAGGTCAGCTTGAAAAAGTAACTGTTCTCCCCTTCCACGCAGAAATCCCGGTACACGGAGACCAGCCGCACCGAACCGTTCTCCTTGTTGACGGAGACCAGGATGCAGACGTCGCCCATCGTGTACTGCAGCAGTTCCTTCTGCTTGCGGCTGTCTACGCCGAAGATGACGTAGGTGTCGTAGCCGCTGTGGTCCGCTACGCGCGCCGGCGTCGGATTGGTATATGCGGTCGGTTCGGCTGGTTCGGCGGATTCGGATTCCGTCACGTCAGAAGTCACGTCCGCCGTCTCCTCCGGCGCCTGCGTTACGTCTTCACCCGGCTCCGGCACGGCCGTCGTCTCCTCCTCCGTCAGCGGCGGCAGGGTCTGCGGCTCCGTCTCGTCCGGATCCAGGTCCCAGGTCGCCTGCGAGGCCGGCGGATCGATCCGGATATCGTTCATGGTATTCTGCACATAGGAAACGCCCACGTACGCAAGGACGGCAAATACAAGAAGCAGGCATTCCGCCGCAAGCGCGGCGATCTGCCTTTTTCTTTTCTTCTTATACCTGTTCAGGCGCACCAGGTGTTCCTCGTGCGCCCGCTCGTCCAAGGTCATTTTCATAGGAGAATCTCTTTACTGATCCCGTTCCGCAACCCGTTTATACTGATAGGCTCCGATCCGTTCCACGTTTTCCGAAGGGGTGTAGCTGGTGTCGCCATACAGATATTCATGCAGCCGGATGACCTGATTGATATAGTCATAACAGTATATATACCATTTCAGAGACGAGGTAGATACCAGCGCGCTGCTGTCCAATGGAAATGCGGCGGCCGCTCCGAGCGTGTATTTTTTATACTGCAGGGCCAGCGATACCAGTTCGTTTCCCGTCAGGTTGGTCCGCAGGTTATCCGTAATGATACTGATGATCGACGTGATCTTGCCGACACCCATGGTCTTGGCTTTTTCCAGCACCAGGCCGATAACTTTGCGCTGCCGTTCCGTGCGTTTAAAATCATCTCCCAGGTCATAGCGAAGCCGGCTGTAGCTGACGACCTGGACCCCGTTCAGATGCCATACGCCTGCATGGTAACCGTCCGTATAATACCCGATCGGCGAGCTGTCATCTTTATGATAGTTCCCGATAAACATGTCCTCCGGTTTTTCCGATTTGCCGGTTGCTGCCGAAATTTCCCAGACATAATTATCAAGCGCCTGCGCTTCTGCCTCACTGAGTTCGACGTCCAGGCCGCCCAGTTCATCCACGATATTGACCAGGCACAGCCAGTTGACGGAAACAAAATTGGTAATATTCAGATCAAAGTTGCGGTTTAAGAGCTCCGTGAGCTCCTGTGCGCCGTAGCGGGAATAGCAGTCCGTCAGTTTCCGGTCATATCCCGGAGAAACCTCTATGCTGAAGTCCCGGTATACCGAAGCCAGACGGATCTCACCGCTATCCTTGTTGATGGAAGCGATGATGCACACGTCGCCGTTCGTGCCGCTCAGCAGATGGTCGGTATCCCGGGCGTCCACGCCGTAGAGGACGAAGGTATAGTAGCCGTCATGCTCCGGAATATCGACCGAGGGGAAGGTCACCTCCTCGTTGGTCGGCGGGTCCGTCTCCTCCGGTTCAGACGTTTCGTCGCCGGTCCCGGAGACGTCCGTCGGCCGCGTCGCCTTTGTCGGCGCTTCCGTTCCCGAGATGCCGGGCCCGATGTCGGGCAGGGTCGGCGCCGCTTCCGTCGGGGCCGCCGTCGTATTGTCCGTGATCGTGATCTTGTTCAGCGTATCGTAAACGTAGCTGATGCCCACGTAGGCGCCGATCACGATGACCAGCAGCAGACACTCGAGCACCAGGCCGATGACCTGCTGCTTTCTCTTTTTCTTATATTGCTTCTGGCGCTTTATGCTTTCCTGATGCTCTTTCTTTTCTGCCGCCGAACCCGTACCGCGGACTCCCTGATTGTTCCGGGGAGCCGTCTGTCTGCGGGGCGTTTTTTCCTGATCCATGGATAAGATCCTCCGTGAGAGGTTTTGATACCGTACATCAACCGGCCAGGCAAGTGCATGGCACTTATCTGGCAGCTGCCGGCGGCCGTTGCCGCCGGGATTTATTATACCGCAGACAAGAAGAAAAGGCAAGCCCTGCCTGCCGTTTCGCCGGACCGCGGCTCATATCGAGAATGGACGGCCTGAAACCGAACTTCCGCCGCCCGGAAGTTTTCCTGCCGCTCGGCAGAAACATGATCTGCACTGCTCCGACAGCGAACCGCATCTGATAAGGGATAACAAGGGATAATAACCGTAAACGAAAACCCCGGACATGATCAAATGCTTAACAAATCTCCGAAGAGAGGGCGCCGCGCGGCAGCGGAAAAGGAAGCGTTCCCGCCTCCTCTTATGCCTCAAATTCAAAAATCACCGTGTTGTTCAGGGTATCCAGCTCCGTCTGCGCGCGGGAGAGCTCGTCGGAAACCGCCTCGAGATCCGCCCGGACCTCATCCGGGTCGTAGTTGGTGTAGCGGTACTCCACCAGCGAGCTGTTGTAGCGCACCTCGCGGCTTAAGGGCAGCTTCGCCGCCATCTGCGAGAGTTTGGCCTTTCTCGCGCTCAGCTGAGGAATATAGACCAGCAGCTGGTCGACGGTCATACCGAATCCCGGGACTTCCGTATTCGCGTTGAAAAGATTCAGGGCATGCTTCAGCGAGCGGATCTTCCCCTCCAGGGATCCGATCGCCTCCTGCACGGCGGCGTAATCATAGTCCGGCCGGACCTGCTCCAGGTCTTCTCCCGCCGAAGCCACGAATTCCCGGCTGATCTCTTCCCGGTCCTTTAAGGCCGTCAGTTCTTCGTTCCATTTGCGCAGAAGCTTGGCCGCCTGCGCCGAAGTCAGTTCCTGTATCTGAGACATACGTTTTTCCTCCTGCCGTAAGTTTTCAGCGAAAAAAGCGAGGATCCTGCTCCTGCGATTCCCGCTCCTCGATCCCGCTGATCAGCGCGACCCGCTCCGCGTGCCTGCCGCCTTCAAATTCCGCTTGAAGAAAGGCGTCCACGATCATTTTCGCCGTGTCGATCCCGACCACCCGCGCCCCGAAGGCGATGATCTGCGCGTTGTTGTGACGGCGCGCCATCGCCGCGGTGTAGGGTTCGGAGCAGACCGCCGCCCGGATCCCGCGGACCTTGTTGGCGGCCAGGGAGATCCCCACGCCGGTCCCGCAGATCAGAACGCCCCGGTCGACCTCTCCGCTGCGGACGGCCAGCGCCACCTTCTCCCCGTATACGGGATAGTCGCAGCGTGCCGCCGAATACGTGCCGTAATCGGTGACTTCATAGCCTTTTTCTTCCAGATACGCCCGGATCTCCTCTTTCATGGCAAATGCGGCGTGATCGCTTCCGATTCCTATTTTCATGCGGACGAGCCTCCTGTTATCGTTTTTTCGGGGCCGGCCTTTACGGGCAGACCTTTCCTTTCATCTGATCCTCTTCCCCCGCGAAGTAATGGATCAGGTTTTCGGCCGCCATGCGGGCGACGCCGTAGGCCGCCTCCTTCGTGGTCGGGGCATAGTGCGGCGTTAAGATGACGTTCGGCATCCCAAAGAGCGGATGATCCGCCGGCAGCGGCTCCTGTTCGGTCACGTCCAGGCCGGCTCCGGCGATCCTCTTTTCCTGCAGCGCCCTGATCAGCGCCTCCTCGTCCATGATCGGGCCGCGGGCGCAGTTGATAAAGAAGGCGCCGGGCTTCATCTTCGCGAAAGCCTTTTCATCGATCATGTGGCGCGTTTCCGGGGACAGATAGCTGTGGACCGTCACGAAATCCGACTGCTCCAGCAGCGTATCCAGCTCATCGACGCGCTCACAGCCGGCCGGCGCGGCGGCGATATACGGATCGTAGACCAGGACGCGCATGTCCATGCCGTCCTTCGCCATGTGGGCGATGCGGGAGCCGATCTGGCCGCAGCCAATCACGCCCAGTGTCTTGCCGAAGAGCTCGACGCCTTCCATGGAGTTCTTGACGTTCCAGCCGACGGTCTTGTAGCCGGTATGGATCGGGATCGCGTTCTTCGCCAGCGCGAGCATCATCATGAAAGCGTGCTCGGCGACGGACTGCGCGTTGGCGCCGGGCGTCACGGTAATGATGATTCCCCGTCTTTTCGATTCTTCCATGTCAAAGTTGTCGATGCCCACGCCGTGCTTGCTCATCATCTTCAGCTTTTTGCAGCGGTCCATCCACTCCTTCGGAACCGGCATGATGCGCACCATGAGGGCGTCCGCGTCTTCCGTTTCCTTCTGCATTTCCTCGCGCGTCAGCTTCCAGCCTTCGATCACGTTGTGCCCGGCCTTTTTTAAAAGCTGCGGTCCGATGGGATTCATTTCTTCCGTAACGACTATTTTTGCCATAACGACTCCTTATCTGTAAAGTAGTGGGCTAATTATAACACCTTTCCCGCCGCTTTGCCATGCCTTTTCAAAATCCCGCTTGTACTTTTCCCGCTTTATGCTATAATTGCTCCGTGCGGCACTGATCGCCAAAGCAAGAGGGAGGATGAAACATGGAAATTACGAAAGATACCCTGATCGGTGAACTGCTGATGGAAGATTACGGCTGCGCCGCCGTTCTGATGGGCGCCGGCATGCATTGCGTGGGCTGTCCCGCTTCCCAGATGGAATCCATTGAGGAAGCCTGCATGGTACACGGCATGGATGCGGACCAGATGGTCGCCGTACTGCAGGAGTATTTCAACACGAAAAAGGAGCAGGAAGCCTGAGCGCCCTGCTCTTTTCTTTTATTTCAAAATCCACGCGGAGGAAAAGCGATATGCACGAAACCGTTCACACGATAGTATTCGAAGAAAAACCGGGCGGCGGCAATCCCTGCCCCGTCACGCTCTTTGCGGACGATCTGTCTCCGGAAAAGCGGCAGGCGCTGACCGCGCAGTTCGGTCAGGAATCCGCCTTCTTAAGCCGGCCTTCGCGGCCTGACTGCGACGTCACGGCCCGCTATTACGTGCCGGATCACGAAATGGAGATGTGCGTGCACGCCACGGTCGGCAGCACCGTCGTTCTGGTGGAAAAAGGCCTGTTCGACAGATCTCCCATCGTTTTTGAAACGCCCTTCGGACCGGTCCCGGTCGAGTGGGAGCGGGCGGAGGACCGTATCGAGGTCTCCGTCAACCAGTTCCTGCCCCGTTTTCTGGAAAGGGTCCCGGACAGGGAGGAGATCTGCCGGGCGCTCCGAATCACGGCGGATCAGATTGCGGACGGCCCCGTGGAAAACGCCGCCACCTCCCGCTTCAAGCTGCTGATCCCGCTCGTCTCCAAGGACGTGATCTACTCGCTGGAGCCGGATTACGAATACCTCTGGGAGCTCTGCGACAAATATGAGACGACCGGCTTTTACCCCTTCGCCGCAGCGCCCAAAGAAGGGGAAAACGTTTTCTACGCCCGCCAGTTCCCGAAACGGGCCGGTTATCCGGAGGATCCCGCAACGGGAGTAGCCGCTTCGGCTTTAAGCGCGTTCCTGACCGAACGCCGGCTGATCCCGGTAAGCGAGGGCTGGAACAGGATCACCGTCCTGCAGGGCGAGGCCATGGGCAAGCCCAGCC
>JAEEUR010000090.1 GCA_016290595.1 Lachnospiraceae bacterium
CGTCCCGTTCCGGCGGTCCCTTCTTTTCTTCGGCCAAAACGCCGTTATTCCGGATCCGCTTCCCCGTTTTCTCCGAACATCTCCCTGACGAGCGACAGGACCGGATAGATCATCTTATCCGTCTGGGTCAGGCGGCGGAAAGCGGCGCCGAGCGTCCGCTTCGGGGCGTCCTCCAGTTCGCGGACCGTCAATTCCGAGTCCCGGAAAGCCTCCAGTTCCAGACTGCCGGCCGTCAGAAGACCCCTGCCGGCTTTGACCAGCTCGGTCAGGGCGGGCACGCTGCTGCAGAAAAGCACGCCTTCCTGCGGCTCGATCCTGAGAAAACTCCGGATCCGCCCGACTTCCGACCGGGAGAAGCCGACGGCCGGTTCCCCGGCCAGATCTCCGCAGGTGAGCGTTTCCTTCTTGGCCAGCGGATGATCCTTCGGCATGAGTACGCAGAGCGATTCCTCCGTCAGCGGCTGGAAGGTATAATCTACGCCCGGATCCTCGGAAACGAGCCCTATGTCTATTGTGCCTTCCTCCAGATCCCGGATGATCTCTTCGGTATCCCCGTCCGAGAATACCAGCGTAAGCTCCGGCCAGGATGCATGGATCCGCTCTTCCGCTTCGGAGGCCAGCGCCGCGATCAGGCCGGCGGAGCCTCCGATCCGGACGATGCCCGGGGCCGCGCCCCGAATGCGTGCCGAGATCGCCTTGACCTCTTCCTGCAGCGCCAGGATCTCCTTGATCTTTCCGTAGATCTGTTCCCCCTCAGGGGTCAGCCGGATGCCGCTCCGCTGACGGACGATCAGTTTAAAGCCCAGCTTGGCTTCCAGGGAGGAGATCATGTGGCTGAAGGCAGACTGCGTATACTGCATGCTGCTGGCCGCAGCCGACATGTTGCCGCACTCGACCGTGCGGACGAGGGCTCTGTACTTGGTGATACTGCCGGTTGCCATGCTCCTCTCCTTCCGTACTGCTTATCCTTCTTCCAGGACGATGCCCGGAGGAAGCGTCGCAAGATCTTTCCCCTGTTTCAGGTCCGCCAGGGTCTGCTTCCACTGTTCCACTTTTTCCGGCTGCCGGAGGATCTCATACGCGCACTGCGCCAGTCCCTTGCTGGCATAGACCGCAGCCTTTAAGCCCAGCTCGGCCCCGCTGCAGGCGACCACGGCCCAGCTGTGTCCGGCAACGCCGTTCACCGAGCCCAGCCCGACCGAACGGGACGTGGGGAAGGTGTTGGCGACCAGGCCGGCGTCCGTCGTCTGCGGCGCGTTCAGATGCTGATGCGTCGGCGCGCAGAGCTCCGTATTGACGACCGTTTCGCCCGGTTCGGGCTCGCGGCCGAAGAATTCGGTAAAGAGCCGTTCCGCAAAGGCCCGGTCTTCTTCCGTATATTCGAGCGGCGGGACCTTTCTCTGTGCATTATAATACAGATCGTTGAAGTCATCAATCTGAAGGCAGCCCGTGACCATGGAATTGAGCGTGATCTTGTACTGCGTTTCCGTCATCAGCGCGGCTCCGTGGACGATCTTTTTAAAACGCTCCAGGATTTCGTAGTTGGATTCCAGATCCTTCGTCCGGAGGAAATAATGCAGGGCGGCGTATTTCGGGACCACGTTGGGCACTTCGCCCGCCGCCAGATAGGAATAATGGATGCGCGTCGTCGGTTCCACGTGCTCGCGGAGATAGTTGCAGGCCACGTTCGTCAGTTCGCAGGCGTCCAGCGCGCTGCGTCCCATATGCGGCTTGCTGGCGGCATGGGCCGATTTTCCGAAGAACTCCACCTTTAGATTGAGGCAGCAGTTCTGCGTGTCTTCGCGGATCATCCATTTTTTCGGCTGGGGATGCCAGGCCAGGCAGCAGTCGATCCCGTCGAAAGCGCCGCCGTGGAACATATAGACCTTGCCTTCCACGGTCTCTTCCGCGGGACAGCCGAAGAAGCGGACGGTCCCGGGGAGATTTTCCTTCTCCATGACCGTCTTCAGCGCCAGCGCCGCGCCGCCGCAGGCCGGAGACATCAGCGCATGCCCGCAGCCGTGTCCGGGACCTTCCTTCGGCGCAAAATACGGGACCGCTTCCTGTCCGAGGCCGCTTAAGGCGTCGTATTCTCCGATGATCCCGATCACCGGATGCCCGCTGCCCCAGCTTGCCACGACCGTATTGGGGGGCAGTTCGGGATCTTTGCAGTGGAAGGTCCGCACCGAAAAGCCGTTTTGGCGGAAGATATCCGCCGTCACTTCACAGGCGTGGAACTCCTGCATGGCGGTCTCCGGATGGCTCCAGATATCCTTCGCCCAATCCCGGAGCAGCTCCTCATGTTCTTCGTACCACTGCGCCAGCCCTGTGTTCATGCCTTCCTGCGGCGCATTATTTTCCGTCATACGATGACCCCCTTCTTTCTGCAGACGCCCGGTGAAACGCGTCAAATTCCATGTCCAGGTCCAGCGGATAGACCGGCCGCGTGAGCTTCCGGTACGGGAAAAGCGCAAAGTTTTCCGCCGTATTGCCGGGCGTATTGGCGGTGACGATCGCCTTGGCCCTCCCTTCGAACCAGCTCCTGAAATGGGTCGCCGACTTGATCAGTACGATCCGGTACTGATTGATGTCAGCCCCGGTGAGCAGGAAAGGGCGGTCGTCGTAGGTCTGGTTTGCGCAGGTCTCCGCAACGACCACTTCCGCGCGGCCGATCCTGAGCCGGGCCATCCGCTGATAATCGCACTTCTGCCCCACTTTGTTGGGGGAAAGGTAGATCCCCTGCCCGTTCGAAAGGGCGCAGACGACGGCGTCCTTTATCTCCACCGGATCCCCGTGGCAGCGGTCCGTCTTGCCGCCGAGCAGGCCGCTTATCCGGCCGCCGATTCCGGCGGCGCAGGCCTTTTCAACGATCTCTTTGTCGTAGATATAACCGAAGATCGTCTTTTCTTCGTTCCGCCTGAGCATTTCCCGGAGCATGCCGGTCCCGTCGCCGGGCGTCCCGCCGCCGGGGTTGTCGGAGGCCTCGTGGATCAGCACGTAGCCCGTTCCGGGGGCGTCGGCCGCCGCGCGGGCCTTGTCCCAGGCCGCCGCCGCGTCGTTCAGTTCGATATCGGTCTCGTGCCGGTGCTCCCAGACCCAGTTTCCGAGCTCATTCGCCGCTTTCTGTACGTCCTGCCCTTTGTGGCCGACCACGACGACCGAAGCGCCGGTCCACGGCGTATCGGCCCAGGGGAAGCCGTTAAAGAAGGTGATATCGATGAGTCCGTGCTCCCGGCAGTAGGCCGCCATATGGTCCGGGAAAGCCTTCATCGGGAAACGCAGCGTATTGGCCACCGAGCAGGGAATGAGCAGCGGGACCGGACAGAAAGCCGTGACCGGATCCTCTTCTCCCCGGATCTTGCGGATCAGCGTCTTCATGGCCAGATACCCGGTCTCATACTTGTCGATATGCGGATACTGCTTCATGCCGAAAAGGCCGGCGTCCACGCGGTCTACCATCGCCTGCTTGATGTTCGCGTGAAGGTCGCAGGTGATCGCGATCGGGATCTTCCGCCCGGCCGCTTCCCTCATCCGGTCCATCAGATAGCTTTCAATATCGTCGATCCCTTCCGCGATCCCGGCGCCGTGCATGCAGAAGCAGCAGCCGTCCGCGTCCGGATTCGCCCGGATCGTATCGAAGATGATGCCGGCACCCTCTTCGAACGCCTCCCGCGTCAGGATCGGCGCGGCGCCTGCCAGATAGATCGAAGGGATCAGCTCCGCCCCTTCTTCCTCGGCGGCGGCAAACATGCCGGCCAGATGCGCGCCTTTTTTATCCCGGTACGCCAGGAGCTCGTCGCCGACCGCCACGAAATTGGTCCGGTGCCAGCGCTCGAAAGACGCATGCTCGGGACCAAAGCTGTTCGCCTCATGGTTCAGACAACCGAATATGATCTTCATGCTTCATTCGCCCCTTTTCCGACCTGGCGGCAGCGATGGCAGGCCACGAAATGGCCCGGCGACATCTCCCTGAATGCCGGATCGGAGGCCCGGCATTCATCCGTCGCATAGATGCAGCGCGGCGCAAAGCGGCAGGCATCCGGCGGATCGATCGGGGAGCTGATTTCCCCCTTCAGGATGATCCGCTGGGGGCGGTCGTCCGTCTGCGTGACGGGGATCGCCGAGAGCAGCGCCTGTGTATACGGATGCATCGGATTGTCGAACAGTTCCTCCGCCTCCGCCTTTTCAATGATCTGCCCCAGATACATGACCGCGATCTCGTCGGCAAAGTGATTGACGACCGCCAGATCGTGGGTGATGAAAATATAGGTCAGGCCCATCTTCTCCTGCAGTTCCTCCAGGAGGTTCAGGATCTGCGCCTGGATCGACACGTCCAGCGCCGAGACCGGTTCGTCGCATACGATCAGCTTCGGATTCAAGGCCAGCGCCCGGGCTATGCCGATTCGCTGCAGGCGGCCGCCGTCCAGCTCGTGCGGATAGGTGTTGATCAGCCGCTCCGCCAGGCCGACGGTATGCATCAACTCCACCGTTCTGTCATCCCGGTCGTATTTATCCGTGATGATCTTGTTGTATTTGAGCGGCTCCTCGATCGCCTGCTTCACCGTCCGGCGCGGATCCAGCGAAGCGTAGGGGTCCTGAAAGATCATCTGCAGCTCCCGGCGCTTCATCCGCATGTCCCGTTCCGAAAGCGTGGTCAGGTCGGTCCCTTCGAACCAGACCTCGCCGGAGGTCGGCTCTATGAGGCGCAGGATCGCGCGCCCGGTGGTGGATTTTCCGCAGCCGGATTCGCCGACCACGCCGAGCGTTTTCCCGCGCTCCAGCGTGAAGCTGACGTTGTCGACCGCATGCAGCAGGCCGCGGGACGTCTTGAAATATTTCTTAAGGTTTTTTACATCCAGGATCACGTCGCTCATTTCGCACGGTTCCTTTCCAGTACAAAGTCTTCGCCCGGCCGGCTGTATGCGAGGCAGGCGGTCTGATGAGTCCCCTCAAACGGCTGCAGCACCGGAAGCGTTTTCCGGCATTCCTCCGTTGCATAGCGGCAGCGCGGCGCAAAGGCGCAGCCCTCCGGCAGATTGGAGGGATCCGGCATCAGTCCCGGGATGGGGATCAGCTTTGCCTTTCTGTTTTTGATATCCGGCAGGGAATTGAACAGGCCCTCCGTGTAAGGGTGCAGCGTGTGGTTGAACACTTCCCGTAGCGTTCCCTGTTCGATGATCCGCCCGGCGTACATGACCGCCACGTCGTCGCAGATATCCGCCACGATGCCCAGATCGTGCGTGATCAGGATCATGCCGGTCCGGTATTTCTGCTTCAGCGTCTTCATCAGATCGATCACCTGCGCCTGGATCGTCACGTCCAGCGCCGTGGTCGGTTCGTCCGCGATCAGGACCTTCGGATTGCAGGCCAGCGCGATCGCGATGACCACGCGCTGCTTCATACCGCCGGAAAACTGATGCGGGTATTCCGAAGCGCGGTCGCGCGGGATGCCCACGATCTCCAGCATATTGAGCGCCCGCTCGTAGGCTTCCTTTTTCGTACAGTCCACGTGGGCGTAGATGCTCTCCGCGATCTGATCCGCCACGGTAAAGACCGGGTTGAGGGAAGTCATCGGGTCCTGGAAGATCATAGAGATATCCGCGCCGCGGGTACGGGAAAGCTCCCGCTGGTTCATGTTCAGGATATCCTTTCCGCAGACCCGGATCCTGCTCTGTTCTTCGATAATGCCCGGCGGCTGCTGGATCAGATGCAGCGCCGCAAGGGCGGTCGTCGTCTTGCCGGCGCCGGACTCTCCCACCAGGCCCAGCGTTCTTCCTTCGGAAACGCTTAAGGATACGTCGTTCACGGCCCGGATAACGTCGCCGTCCACTTCAAAGCGGACCGTCAGATGTTCTATTTCAAGTAATGATTCCTGATTCATCTTAGGTCCTCCTTAGCGGCGCAGTTTCGGATCCAGGGCGTCCCGCAGGCCGTCGCCCAGAAGATTCAGTGCCAGGACCGTGATCATGATCGCAAGTCCCGGGAAAAGGGTCATATAGCTGTAGCCGCGGATAAAACCGCGCCCCGCCGAAAGCAGCGCGCCCCATTCCGGCGAAGGCACCGGAACGCCCAGCCCGAGGAAGCTCAGGCCGGAGGCCGAAACGATCGCGTTGGCAACGCCCAGCGTCACCCGGACCAGGATCGGGGAAAGGCAGTTCGGCAGAATATGATTGGTGATGATGCTCAGGCGGCTCAGTCCCATACAGCGGGAGGACTCCACGTAGTCGGAGTTTCTCACCGTCATAACGGACGCACGGGTGATGTTGGTCACGGCCGGGATCTGCGCGATCCCGATGGCGATCACGAGGTTCGTGATGCTCGGTCCGAGCACCGCGACCACCACGATCCCCAGAAGCAGGGAGGGGATGGCCGACAGGATATCCATTAAACGCATCAGAAACAGGTCGACCTTGCCGCCGAAATACCCGCAGATGGCTCCGTAGGGAAGTCCGAAGACCAGCGAAAAGAGCACCGCCGAAACGCCGATCAGCATGGAATATTTGGTTCCGTAGACCACCCGGTAAAAGAGGTCGCGGCCCATGTCGTCGGTCCCGAAAGGATGCTTTGCGCTCGGCCCCTGCAGCCGCTCCAGCACGTTATAGCCGCAGACCTGCACGTCATAGTCCAGGAAGGCATCGACCAGCAGGGCCGTCAGCAGCATGATGATCACAACGACGAGGCCGATCATAGCGCCCTTGTTTTTCCGGAGCCGGTACCAGATCTCGCCCATGGGAGTGCGCTTCTGATAGCGCTGTGCTACCGTCATACGTTTCTCAGCCATATCACGCCTCCTCTTCCGTTGCTGTTTTTTTCTTTTTACGGTGCGAGGAAGACGCATACTGTGTCTTCACCCGCGGATCGACCGCCACGTACAGAAGGTCCGTGATAAGACCGATGACGCTGATGATCGTACATTTTAAGATCAGGCTTCCGCAGACCAGCGGCGTATCGCGCTGCTTCACCGCATCCACGATCATCTTGCCTACGCCAGGCCAGGAAAAGACCGTCTCCGTCAGGCTCGCGCCGCCGAAGCAGGCCGCGAACTGGCTTAAGGCCACCTGAAGGATCGGGATCATGGCCGGCTTTAAGGCGTGTTTATTAACCACCGTCGACTCCAGCAGGCCCTTGGCCCGGGCTGTCCGCAGATAATCGGCGTTCAGGGTGTCCAGCATGGAAGAACGCGTAGTGCGCATCAGAATGGCCGTGTGCCCGGTCCCGACGGTCAGTGCCGGAAGGATGATGCTCCTAAAGCCCTCGTCGCCGCCCGACGGCAGCCATCCCAGCTTCAGGGCAAAGAGAATGATCAGCATCAGCCCCAGCCAGAAGTTCGGGATCGAGAGCCCCAGCACCGCGAAAAACTGGGAAATATTGTCGCGGATCGTCCCCCTGTGTTTGGCGGAGTAGATCCCCAGGGGGAGAGAGATCGCCACACAGACAATGGTCGAGGCAATAGCCAGCTTGGTCGTATTGCCGATCTTATGCATAAAACTGTCAAAAACACTTTCTCCGCTTAAGTAGCTCGTCCCCAGATCGCCCCGGAACATGCCGCCCATGTAGTCGAAATAGCGGATGATCGCAGGCTTGTCGAGGCCGTATTTTGCCCTCAGCTCCGCCTCCTGCTCCGGCGTCGTGTTTTCGTTGACCAGGAAGTCAACGTAGTCCCCCTGCGCCATATCCATCGCCAGGAAAATAAAGAGGGAAACACCGACCAGAATAGGAATGAGCAGCAGGATCCTCTTAAAGGTATACCGGATCATGTTTTATTGCTCCTTTGGTAACTGATAAAAGAGAAAAAGGCCCGCTCCGGGGCGGACAAAGCTCTGTCCGCCCCGGCCGGTCCTTGACAGCAGTCAGCTGCCGTCCGAAAGAGGATTATTCCTCCCACATGACGTGGCTGAAATCGAACTTGGAGTCCGGGCACCATTCGACGCCGCTGACGCCTTTGTGGTAGACCGTCGATTCCACCGCGTAGTAGATCGGGATGTATGCCTTCAGATCGTTCAGGAACTGCTGGATCTCCTTATAGATCTCCTTGCGGGCGGCATCGTCCTGTTCCGCGCGCGCCTTCGCGAATTTCTCCTGCAGCTCGGCATCCACGTACTTGCCGCGGTTGGTCGTGTTGTTGTCCTTGCCGATGAAGGAGAAGCGGTCGCCGATGGTCTGCAGCGAGATGCCGCTGTAGCCCATATCGTAAGCGATTGGATCCGCCTTGAACAGCGTCGTCATACCGGTCAGGTCGGTCGCGATGATCTCGCATTCGATGCCGATGGTCTTCAGCTGCTGCTGGATCACGGCCACGACCGACGCCTGGTTCGCCGTATGGTAAACGAATTTTACCTTCACGCCGTTCGGATAGTTGGACTTGGCCATATATTCTTTGGCCTTCTCCAGGTTGTAGTCGATCTTGTTCTCGACGTCATTGTAGTAGCCGTACTGGCTCTTGCCCCACAGGGTGTAGGTGCGGCTCGCCAGTCCGTTGTACATGACTGCGTTCAGCTCGTCGAAGTTCAGCGCATAGGCGACCGCCGTGCGGACGTTTTCATCCTGCGCGACCGGGCTGTCTTTCATGTTGAAGAAGAAATAATACACGTTCTCCGCGTTGTAGACGACGGTCTCCACGTTGGGATCGTTCTTCATCTGCGCCACGTCGGTCAGGCTGATGCCCATCGTAGCGGCATCTTCGCCCGTCTGGACCGCGATCCCGCGGGTGCTGGCCTCCGGCTTGACCGTCATCGTGACGGTCTCGGTCGGGCAGACGCCGGTGTCGAGCCATACCCAGGAATCATCGAAGCGTTTGAACGAGATGTGATCCGCCGCGAT
>JAEEUR010000018.1 GCA_016290595.1 Lachnospiraceae bacterium
AGGTTCGCCATGGCCGATGATCGTTGCTCCGTCAACAACATTCAGCACGCCGGCACGGACCTCGATCGCCGCGCCGAAGCCGTTTTCGTCTTCCGCTTCGACAGTCGCGCCGTTCAAAACATTGACAGTCGCATAGCCGTTCAGCGCAATGCCGACGTCAAGAGGGCTGTCGATCGTTCCTCGAACATTCAGAACGGAATCGCCCTCATAAATGTTGCCCATGACCCAAACGCAGCCGTTTACGGTACCATTGATATCCACGGTATAGCCATAGCCGGTATTGTTCGCAGCCTGATAAAGAATGACACCATAGTCGGCATTGATGACCGTGTCAGCTGCAAGCGTCAGTTTGCCGGTTTCGCCGGTAGACAGGCCGTTGCCATACACTGTGCCATTCACCACACCGTTTTCAATGGTATAATCGCCCGCATAGGCGTCAATGTAACCAGTCAAGGTCTTGCCGTTCAAATTAAGCACAAGCGTCTTATTCTGAAGCTCAAGATCCTCTGTAACGTTGTCGAGCAGCTTTATTGTGTCACCGTTCTGAGCCGCCGCGACAGCAGCTACCAGCGACTCAAACCGCTGACGGTCCGCGCCTTCGCCGATCTCAGCAACGTAGTTCGCCGCGACGATCCCGTGAGTCGCGCTGTCGTACTTCATTCCTTCCGCAACCAGAGCGTCCTCAACTCCGACAGCATAGCTACCGCCGGTCACATTGCCGACGATCAGGCCGCTGCTGTTCGCGGGATTGACGCCCACGCTCTGGAAGCTGCCGCCGCTGATGTTCAGAGTGACGGGGGTCGAGGCCTCGTCGTTCTCCACCACAACGGAGTTCGCCTCAGCCAACGTGCCTGAGCTCATGGTGAAGGTCGCGGCTACCGGATCGCTGCCCGTGTCCAGATTCACGCCACCCCAGCCGTTGCCGCTGGTGTTCAGATCTTCAGCAGTGACTTCAGAGCCGTTGACCAGAACGCCGTAGCCGGTTCCGTTCTGGGCGGTGATGTTCTGCAGAACGACACCGGCGGCATGCCATACCTGAATACCGTGCTTGGCAGTATTTGCGCCATCTACTGTCAGATTCTTCAGAGTGACGTCATTGCTGCTAACTAGGATCACTTCATTCATTGCAGCGCCGGCTGTGATTGTTTTACCATCACCACCATCAACAGTAATGGATTTGTTAATCTCCAGCGGGGCTGTAAGAGTGATATTACTCGTTACAACAACTTTGGTTGACAGCATATGACCATTATAATCGGTACCTGCTGCATCGATTGCTGCCTGAAGTGTCGGAAAGCTTTCCGAACCGCCTTCAACATACTCCACAGATGCAACATCACCGAAACCTCTTACCGCTGTGTCCGAGGGTAATTGGTCTTTAACATCCGGTTTAGCTGCTTCGCCCCCCCTTTCTGAGGGCTCAGCTTCAGACGTCTTTCCTGCTTCAGCAGGGGCTTCTGTCTGTGTTCCGTTTTCCGGATCCTGTGTCTGGCTGTCCGCCAACACGTTCGACGGAACCGCCAATGCCAGCGCCAGCAGAATTGCCAGCACCCGTTTCAAGCTGTGCTTCATAACGTTCCTCCATCGGGCAGGCTTCCCGATACTCCTTTCGTCACTTTTACGTGAGGGGCGCCTGTTTCCCCTTCTTTTTAAAATAATTTGTCGATATTTCCTGTTTTCACCGATCTGACGCCGTACTATTTAAGCATCGGCTTCATGCGACGCTAAAAGGAGGCCTTTCCAAGGCCCGTAATTGTCCATCACATAATTTATCACAAAAAGCAGCAAAAAACCACTTTAGATTCTTCGTATTTCTATTGCTTTCCCGTCATTTCCGGGCGTTCTGTTTCTATTCTTTAGTTTTGTGCGTCAACACCCCCTTCAATTCAGCTTTCACAATATCCCTGTGCGCTTTAGTGCTTCTCATAGCCCTGTAAAGCGGCAGGACAGGAAGTAGAACCGGATGTTTGGCAAAAAACGGGAAAGTTTCTTTGACAACGTCCATCGGTGGATAAAGACGACGGAAAAGATAACGGATCTTGGCACCGAATCCCTTCCCGTACCGGTTGACGTTGGCGATACTGTTATCCACCCGGTTTCTTACCGTCCCGTATGCGCCGGAGGAGATGACGTAATCCAGGATCTCCTGCTGAGCCTCATTTAGATCCTCTCCGCGGAAAAGCGTCATAGCCAAGCTACGGTTCTTCTCCTCAAAACCCGAAATATCAAGCTTCTTAATTTCAGTACAGATATAATCCCAGTCAAGATCATCGCCTTTGCAGGTGCAGTACAGGTAGGTGTCCAGCAATGAACGCAGGCCGGTTCCACCTAAGTAATAGTGTTTATACTCGTGGGCGATCATATAAATATAGAAATCTTCATCGTTAAAACGGTATCCGAAGCTGTTTTTCCCGTCCGGCAAAGCCCGGTCCCAGACGTTTTCATAATACCGGTACAACGCTTTATTGCCGACAAGCGGAGAAAAGAGTCTTTTGTGCAGTTCGATATGATAGACAGGCTCTTTATGGAAGCTGTTGTGAGCACCGCTTTCCTCCTCCTTTTCATACCCCATCTCCCGCATGATCCCGTCCGCATCCTCCATCCGCTCCGGATCGATCAGGATATCGATGTCGGACATTTCGCGCATGCCGAGGGCCGGGTACATATCTTTCAGGATCGCGCCCTTTAAAGGCATGTACCAGATGCCGGCCGCCTCGAAGCGTTCGAGGATCGCGTTTTTGTCCGCGTCCAGCAGGATGACCTTGCGGATAGCGTTGCCCTTGGCCTGCCGAACCGCATCCGTACGGATTCCGGCGCTCTCCAGCGACATCGCGGTTATGCCGGCCAGCTTGTGCTTCGCCGCCGCCTGAAGCAGCACGTCGGGGTCCGTCCCGGCGAGCTTTTCTTCCTCCGGGACTGTGCCGTTTACGGCGCAGGCGGCCAGATAGGCTACGGTTTTCATGGCGTTGCGGTATTCTTCAGCGGTCATGGGAGTTCACTCCGTTCTCGGTAAATTCCAGGACCCGGTCGCAGACGGAAAGCGCCGCCGGCCGGTGGGTGACGATGATGACCGTGCGGTCGGTCATGCTGCGGAGGTTCTTTAAAAGCTGCCGCTCGGTGTCGGCGTCCAGCGCGCTGGTCGCCTCGTCCAGAAGCAGGATGGGGCTGCCGGAAAAGACGGCGCGGGCAATGGCCAGGCGCTGCATCTGGCCTTCGGAAAGGCCTGTGCCGCGCTCGCCGAGCAGGGTGTCGGCGCCGTTTTCCAGCGCGGAGACGAACTCCGCCGCACAGGCGATGCGCAGGGCCTCCGCCAGCCGCTCTTCATCGGCCCCCGCCTCCGGTTCCGCGAAGCTCACCACCTCGCGGATGGTCCCGTTCATCAGGGCGTTGCCCTGCGGGACGTAGGCAAAAAGACGGCGGAAGGCGCCGGTCAGCGCGCCCCTCTGGCCGTCTTTATTTATATAGTAGCGTTCGCCGGAATCCGGCTGGTAGACGCACATCAAAAGCTTTAGGACCGTGGACTTGCCGCAGCCGCTCTGGCCGGTGAAGGCGACGTACTCGCCCTTTTTCACGGACAGCGACAGCTGCTCCAGCACCTCGGGCATGCCGTCCTTGCGGATGCCGTCCACGTCCGTGGCCGGCGGATAGTAGGCAAAGCCGGCGTCCTTCAGGCCGATCTCCGCCAGCTTGTTTTCGTAGAAATCCGTCACTTCGGCAGGCGAAGCCGCCTCTTCGGCGTCCGCCGTAAAGGCTTCCGCCTCCATCAGCCGCTCGGCGCTGGCCAGCATGGCGTACCAGCGGGGCAGATATCCGGTGATATTGGCGAAGGGCGTCTGGATCTGCGTGATCAGTTGCGTGACGGCGGTCAGCGTGCCGAAGCTGATGCGCCCGGTCAGGATGCCGTAGCCGCACCAGCCCACGCCCAGCAGGTACATGCCGTTCATGGCCGTGCCGAAGCCGATATTGCAGAGGTTGGAGAAGCGGTTTTTCCGCATGCGCGCGGCCTTGTGCTCCTCCATCTTTTCCTCCGCTTCGGCCTGCGTCCGTTCTTCGGCCGCAAAGGAGCGGATCATGAGCAGGTTCGCGATGCGTTCCTGCAGAAAGATGCGCAGACGGCCGTCGGATTCGCGCACTTCCTTGTGGAGGCGCTTCATCCGCTTGCGGAAAAGCGTGGAAAAGAGCATCAAAAGAGCGCCGCAGGGCAGCAGGATCGCCGCGAAGACCGGCTCCAGCACGATGATCATGATGATAGCGCTTATGAGCTTGACCGCCATGCCGGCGAGGCCCGGGAGGATCTCCACGGCATGGTTGGCCACGACCTGCGTGTCGCTGGTCAGGCGGTTCATCCATTCGCCGGAATGCAGCGCACTGATCTTTAAGAAGTCGCGCCGCAGCAGGGTATCGCTCAGCCTCGCCTTGAAGATGTTCTCCAGCGTGGCGCGCGAAAGCTCCGAGAGCCAGCGGATCAGGGCCTGCAGGGTGATCTGCAGCGCGATCAGCAGCAGGAACAGGAGCAGATAGTGCCAGAAGGCAGCCTTATCGCGGCCGGTCGCGGCGTCCACGATCTCCCGCAGCAAAAGGGCATAGAATACCCCCGAGGCACCGTTTAGGGCCTGGACAGCGGTCAGCGCCAGGATGATGCCTCTTTTGCGGCCGGGAACGCGGATCAGCCAGCGGACGGCGTCACGGTTCTTCATTGAAGCGCACCGATCTTCGTCAGCTCGGCCAGCACCTTTTCGACGTCGCGCTCGATGGCGCCCTCCGGCGCCTCAAAGCGCTCTTTCATGTCCGCAATGAGCTGCTCCTTCGTCGTTTCCTTCTGCAGCAGCTCCAGGATGGTGCCCAAGGTCGCGTTGCCCCGGACCAGGCCCGAAAAGCCCGCGCCGCCGGTCGGGATCAGGACCGATTCCTTCCCGCTCTGGTGGAATAAGAATTCTTTTTTCAGTTTCATAGGTGGTTCCTCGTATTTCAATCAGTCTTTCATGGCGTTGTAGGAGATCCGCGCGGCTTCCGGGTCCATGTTGCAGCCGAGGCGCCAGAGGCTGACCGAAGCCGCCAGCCGGTCGATCAGTTCCAGCGTTTTTTTCATGGCCGCCCCGTCCATCGGACGGTAGACCTGCTGCAGCAGCATCGGATAGCACTCGTAGAGGCCGGCGGGACGGATGCTGTTTTCCGCCGCGCGCTCCAGCAGGCAGATGGCCTTTAAGGGGACCTCGGTGCGGCTGCTTAAGTGATGCTTGCCGTCCCAGGGCGTGCCGCAGATGACGGCGCCGTCCTTAGTCAGGCGGATCAGGGGCTTGTCGTCGTTGACCATGACGGCCTTTTCGCCCAGCATCTCCCGCCAGAGGCGGGTGTGCGTGCTCTTCCCGGTGCCGCTTTTCGCGGTAAACAGATAGGCCGCGCCGTCCACGGCGATGCAGGAACCGTGGAAAAGGACCGTATCGTAGGCCGGCATTCTTTCCGCGATCTGCCGGTAGACCGCCAGCGTTTCCAGATAGCTGTCCTCATACCGGACCGGCGGCAGACCGGAAATCGTACGCTCCTTCTCGGACTTTTCCTGCTCGAAGGCGATATCCTCCGGCACGGTGCGTACGGCGATATCGACAGTCTCCGTCTCTTCGCGGTAGTCAGCGCACAGGCGCTGGACCTCCTCAAACAGCGAGTCGATGCGGATGCTCCGCCCGGCGATCCGGTATGTTCCGGTCATTTCGACCTCCTTACGCCCAGCTTCCGCAGGACCTTTTTGGCCAGATCCCTGAGGAACAGGATGGGCCGGCGGATAAAGAAAAGATCCGTCCAGAGGTGCACGTAGATCCGGTAGCCCGGCTCCGTGACCTCGTGCCATTTCCCCTTGCGGCAGAAGCGCACCACGATGCCGGCCACCTTTTCCTTCGGCACGTATTCCTTCTGCCAGCAGTTGTCGCCGTTGATGATATAGTCGTTTTCGCGCACGCGAAGCACGCGGTGGATGACGCCCTGCTGGTTTTCCCCGCGGACGTACATCACCAGATCGTAACGCTTCGCTAAGCCTTCCAGCTTCCGGATCTCCACGACGTCCTTTTTATTTCGGATCATGGGCCACATGCTGATGCCGCGCGGCACGCTGTAGTAATTTCCCTCTTTTTCCAGTTGTTCCAGTTGGGCCTTTCCCATACTATCAAGAAATCCTCCTGCCGGAAATGACAGGAGGATTGTAACACGATTGCTTTGTTTTTTCAAGATTCGGAATCATTCGCGCGGCGGCCGAACAATCCGCCGGGCCGAAGCTTCTTTACTTGAAATTAAACGCCTTCTTGCCCGGATATTCGGCGGCGACGCCCAGTTCTTCCTCAATGCGCAGCAGCTGGTTGTACTTGGCTACGCGCTCGGAGCGGGACGGAGCGCCCGTCTTGATCTGGCAGGTGTTCAGGGCGACGGCCAGATCCGCGATGGTGGTATCCTCGGTCTCGCCGGAGCGGTGCGAGGTCACGGCGGTGTAGCCGGCCTTATGGGCCATCTTGATGGCTTCCAGCGTCTCGGAAACGGAGCCGATCTGGTTCAGCTTGATCAGGATGGAGTTGCCGCAGCCGTTCTTGATGCCCTTCTGCAGGCGCTCGGTGTTGGTCACGAACAGGTCGTCGCCGACCAGCTGGACCTTCTTGCCGAGCTTCTTGGTCATCTTCTTCCAGCCGTCCCAGTCCTCTTCGTCCAGGCCGTCCTCAATGGAGTAGATCGGGTACTTCGCGACCAGGTTCGTCCAGTGCTCGATCAGCTCGTCGGTGGTGAAATCCTTGCCGGACTTCGGCTGATGATAGAAGCCCTTGCCCTTCGGGCTCTTCCACTCGGAAGCGGCGGCGTCCATGGCCAGGACGAAATCCTTGCCGGGCTCGTAGCCGGCGGCCTTGATGGCCTTGATGATCAGATCCAGCGCGTCCTCATCGCCTTTTAAGCTGTTGGGGGCAAAGCCGCCCTCGTCGCCGACGGCGGTGACGTCCTTCATTTCCTTGATCAGCTTCTTTAAGGTCTGGAAGACCTCGGCGCACTGGCGCAGGCCTTCGGCAAAGCTCGGGGCGCCGACGGGCATGATCATGAATTCCTGGGTATCCACGGAGGAATCCGCATGCGCGCCGCCGTTTAAGATGTTCATCATGGGGACCGGCAGCTTGGTGGCCTGCAGACCGCCTAAGAAGCGGTACAGCGGCATATCCAGGGACTGGGCCGCCGCGCGGGCCGCCGCGATGGAAACGGCCAGGATGGCGTTGGCGCCGAGTTTGGACTTGTCCTTGGTGCCGTCCAGCTTCAGCATCACGTCGTCGACCTCATAGATATTGAAGGCGTTGACGCCCTCAAGGGCCGGAGCGATGATCTCGTTGATATTGGCGACGGCCTTTAAGACGCCCTTGCCGCCGAAACGGCTCTTGTCGCCGTCTCTGAGCTCCAGCGCTTCGAATTCGCCGGTGGAGGCGCCGCTCGGGGCCGCCCCGCGGCCGACGGTCCCGTCGACCAGGGTCACTTCCGCTTCCACGGTGGGATTGCCGCGGGAGTCGATGATCTGTCTTCCGTAAACTTTCTCGATCTCTAAATAATCGCGCATGAGATTTCTCCTTTTATTTTTATGCGTTTTGCTTGTTTTACTGTCTTGTCACCAGGCTGCGGCCCGTCATTTCCTTCGGCTGCGGCAGCCCCATCAGATCCAGCAGGGTCGGGACGATATCGCAGAGCTTGCCGCCCTCCTTTAAGCCGATCCCCTCGCCCGCGTTCACCAGGATGAACGGCACCGGGTTGGTGGAATGCGCCGTCATCGGCTCGCCGGTCTTAAGGTCGAACATCTCGTCCGCATTGCCGTGGTCCGCGCAGATGAACATCTGGCCGCCGACCTCCTTCAGGGCTTCCACGGTCCGGCCGATGCAGCCGTCCACGGTCTCCAGCGCCTTGACGGCCGCTTCCATGATGCCCGTGTGGCCCACCATGTCCGGATTCGCGAAGTTGATGATGATCACGTCGTACTTTTCGCTGCGGATCGCCTTCACCAGCTCGTCGCAGACCTGGGGCGCGCTCATCTCCGGCTGCAGGTCGTAGGTCGCGACCTTCGGGGACGGCACCAGGATGCGGTCCTCGCCGGGGTTCGGCTCCTCCACGCCGCCGTTGAAGAAGAAGGTGACGTGGGCGTACTTTTCGGTCTCCGCCAGGCGCAGCTGCTTTAAGCCCAGGGCGCTAATATACTCGCCGAAGGTGTTCGCGAGCGACTGCTTTTTAAAGGCCACCAGGTGGTGCGGGATGGTCGGGTCGTAATCCGTGAAGAAAACGTAGGTGAGATCCTCCGGGCGCCTGCGCTCAAAGCCGTCGAAGGCTTCGTCTAAGAGGGCGCGGGAGATCTCCCTGGCACGGTCGGGGCGGAAGTTGTAGAAGATCACGCTGTCGCCGTCCGAAATGCGGGGCGTTAGCTTTCCGTCCTTCTCCACCACGATGGGCAGGACGAACTCGTCCGTGACGCCGTTATCGTACGACGCCTGGATGCCGGCCGGCGCGCCGTCCGCCTTTACGCCTTCGCCCAGGGTCAGGGCCCGGTAGGCCTTTTCCAGGCGGTCCCAGCGCTTGTCGCGGTCCATGGCGTAGTAGCGGCCGCTCACCGTGCCGATCACGCCGACGCCGAGCTCTTCCATCTTCGCCTCCAGCGCTTCCAGGAAGCCCTTGCCGGAGGTCGGCGCCGTATCGCGGCCGTCCATGAAGCAGTGGACGACTACGTCCTGCCCCGCAAGGCCGCAGCGCTTCGCCAGCTCGAGAAGGGCAAAGACGTGGGTGATGTGGCTGTGGACGCCGCCGTCGGACATCAGGCCCATCAGGTGCAGCACGCTGCCGCGCGCCTTCGCCGCGTAGATGGCCGCCAGCAGCGCGGGATTCTCAAAGAAATCCCCGTCCTCGATGGCCTTCGTGATGCGGGTCAGGTCCTGATACACGATGCGCCCGGCTCCCATGTTCATGTGGCCGACCTCGGAGTTGCCCATCTGGCCGTCCGGCAGACCTACCGCCAGGCCGCTGGCGTAACCCTTCTGAAAGGGGCCCTCCGCCATCAGGCGGTCCAGGTTCGGCGTGTTCGCCTGGGCGACCGCATTGTTGCGGGTCTCGTCGGAGAGGCCGCAGCCGTCCAGGATCATGAGTACGGTCGGTCTTTTCATTCCGGCTTTACCACCTTTTCGAAGTCAAGCTTCAGGCTGGCGCCGCCTACCAGGCCGCCGTCGATATCCGGCTGCGCGAAGAGCTCCTTCGCGTTGGCCGGTGCCACGGAGCCGCCGTAGAGGATGCGCAGGCTCTGTGCCACGGAGTTGCCGTAAAGCTCGATCATGAGCTTCCGGATGGCGCCGCAGACCTCCTGCGCCTGCTCGGTGGTCGCGACCTTGCCCGTGCCGATGGCCCAGATGGGCTCGTAGGCGATCACGGTCTTCGGGACGTCGGCCGCGGGAATGTTATAGTACGCGATGCGGATCTGCTTCCGGATCCAGTCCAGGGTGATGCCCTGCTCGCGCTGCGTTAAGCTCTCGCCGCAGCAGATGATGGGGATCAGGCCGTGCTCGATGGCCTTGATCGCCTTCTTATTGACGCCCTCGTCGGTCTCGCCGAAGTATTCGCGGCGCTCGGAGTGGCCCAGCACCACGTATTTCGCGCCGGCGTCGACCAGCATGTTCGGAGCGATCTCGCCGGTGAAGGCGCCCTTTTCTTCAAAGTACATGTTTTCCGCGCCGATGCCGATGTTCGTGCCCTTCGCCGCTTCCACGGCCGGGATGATATCCACCGCGGGCACGCAGAAGACGACGTCGCAGTCCGCATCCGCTACCAGCGGCGCGATCTCGGCGATAAAGGCCTTCGTCTCGGACGGGGTCTTGTTCATCTTCCAGTTGCCGGCCACCAGACGGCGGCGGGAATCGTCGGCCGCCATGACGCCGGGCAGCTCCTTGCCTTCCAGGAACTCCAGGGAGGCGCCGCCGCCCGTGGAGATGTGGCTCATCTTATCCGCATAGCCCAGCTGGTTGACGGCCGCTGCGGAGTCGCCACCGCCGATCACGGTCACGGCGTCCGCTTCCGCCATTGCCTGCGCGATCGCCTTGGTGCCTTCGGCCAGCTGCGGGTTCTCGAAGACGCCCATCGGGCCGTTCCAGACCACGGTCTTGGCGTTCCGGATGGCTTCGCCGAAGAGCTTGACGGTCTTCGGGCCGATATCCATGCCCATGCGGTCCGCCGGCATGGCGTTCGCCGCAAAGACCTTCGTTTCGACCTTCGCGTCGATCGGATCCGGGAAGGCTTCGGTGGTCACGGCATCGACCGGCAGCAGCAGGGTCTTGCCCAGCTTTTTGGCCTTATCGATCATCTCGCGGCAGTAATCCAGCTTGGTCTCGTCCAGCAGGGACTTGCCGATCTCGAAGCCCATCGCCTTTAAGAAGGTGTAGGCCATGCCGCCGCCGATGATCAGGGTGTCGCATTTTTCAAGTAAATTGGAGATAACGTTCAGCTTGTCCGCCACTTTGGCGCCGCCGAGGATGGCGACGAACGGCCGGACGGGGTTGTCCACCGCGTTGCCCAGGAAGGCGATCTCCTTCTCCATCAGGTAGCCGACCGCGTTGTCGCCGCCCTTTTCGGAGATGTATTTGGTGACGCCGACCACGGAGGCGTGGGCGCGGTGCGCGGAGCCGAAGGCGTCGCAGACGAAGGAATCCGCGAGATCCGCCAGCTCCTTCGAGAAGCCTTCTCCGTTCTTGGTCTCGTCCGCTCCGCGGAAGCGGGTATTCTGCAGAAGCACGATGTCGCCCTCCTGCATGGCGGCCACGACGGCCGTCGTTTCGGGCCCGGTCACGTTGTCGTTGTCCACGAAGGTGACCTTTTTGCCCAGCAGCTCCTCCAGGCGCACGGCGACCGCCGCCAGGGATTCGCCCGGATTCGGGCCGTTTTTCACCTTGCCCAGATGCGAGCAGAGGATGACCTTGCCGCCCTCGGAGGAGAGCTTTTTAATAGTCGGCAGCGCGGCGCGGATGCGCGTGTCATCCGTGATCACGCCGCCCTTTAAGGGTACGTTGAAGTCGCAGCGGACCAGGATCCGCTTTCCTTTGATTTCGATCTGATCTTCCGTTTTCTTATTTAACATCCTGTCCTCCCAAATGCATGTTTAGTCAATGGATTGATTTCTTTTCCAACAGTAAAGTATAGCATATCCCGGCGCAGAAAAAAAGAGGCGGAGCCCGGAAAATCCGGATCCTGCCTCTTTTCGCTCATCGCCGCCTGATTACAGCTCGGCAAAGTACTTGATGGTGCGGACCATCTGGCTGGTGTAGGAATACTCGTTGTCATACCAGGAGATGATCTGAACTTCGGTCAGGTTCTCGTCGATCGGCAGCACCATGGTCTGGGTGGCGTCGAACAGAGCGCCGGCCGTCATGCCGATAACGTCGGAGGATACGATCTCATCCTCGGTGTAGCCGAAGGATTCGTTGGTGTTGGCCTTCATGGCGGCGTTGATCTCCGCTACGGTAGGCTTGCCTTCCACGACCGCGAACAGCTGGGTCAGGGAACCGTCGGTGACGGGCACGCGCTGGGCGGCGCCGATCAGCTTGCCGGACAGCTCCGGAATGACCAGGCCGATGGCCTTGGCGGCACCGGTGGAGTTCGGGACGATATTCACGGCGGCGCTGCGGGCACGGCGGAGGTCACCCTTCCTGTGCGGGCCGTCTAAGAGCATCTGGTCGCCGGTGTAGGCGTGCACGGTGCACATGATGCCGCTCTTGATGGGAGCCAGCTCGTTTAAGACCTTGGTCATGGGGGCCAGGCAGTTGGTGGTGCAGGAAGCCGCGGAGATGACCTGATCTTCGGCGGTCAGGATCTGATGGTTGACGTTGTAGACGATGGTAGGCAGATCGTTGCCCGCGGGAGCGGAAATAACGACCTTGCGGGCGCCGGCGTTGACGTGCGCCATGGCCTTCGCCTTGGAGGTGTAGAAACCGGTGCACTCCAGCACCACGTCGACCTTCAGCTTCTTCCAGGGCAGCTTGTTGGCGTCCTGTTCACGGAAGACGGGGATCTTCTTGCCTTCCACTTCGATATAATCCTCACCGGCAATGATGTTGTTGCGGTGGGCATAGCGCTTCTGAGTGGAATCATACTTCAGCAGGTGGGCCAGCATCTTGGTGTCTGTCAGGTCGTTGATGGCAACAATCTTGTAGCCCTTCATGTCGAACATCTGACGGAAAGCCATACGGCCGATGCGTCCGAAACCGTTGATTGCAACTCTTACCATTTTGTTACCTCATTCCTTCTTTATATCTTTTCTTTTTCTTCCAGTTCAGACCCGCCGATACCTTCCGGCCCCCGGTCGTTTACGGTAAACAAAAATACCGTAAAGCCCAAAGCTTTCCGATATTGACGCTTTTCGAACTCTGATTTTGCTGCAAGAAGCGCTGCGGTATCCCGCAGGCCTCGGATATTATAGCACAGCAGAGAAAAAAAGGAAGATTTTGGAGCAAAAATGTTAAAAACCTTGATTTCTTAAGTAAAAAGCTGCGTTCCTCCCCACGGGCGCGCCGTTTGTCACTCTTTTTTGCGCGGGAAGGCGCCTTTCCGTGAAAGCATCCTCCGGCGGGGCGGCCCGGAAAGCCGGGCCGCCCCGCCTTATTCCGCGAGGACCTTCAGGCAGATCTCCAGCGCTCTTACGTCCTCTTCCACGCTCAGGGACGGATATTTCCCCTCCCGGCTCTGCTCCGGCAGATACGGCACGTGGAGAAAACCGGCCTTCATGCCCGGGAACTCCCGCGCCGCCAGGCACGCGGCCGTATAGAACACCGCGTTGCAGACGAAAAGGCCCGCCGTGTTCGATATCTGCACGGGAAGGCCCGCCTCACGCAGCGCAGCCTCCAGCTTCCGCAGCGGCAGCGTCGAAAAGTACGCCGTCTCCCCGCCCGGAACAAGCGGCTCGTCCGCCGGCTGAAAGCCGTCGTTGTCCGGGATGCGCCCGTCCATGAGGTTGACGGCGATGCGCTCCAGGCTGATGCCGCTCCGCCCGCCGGCCTGCCCGACGCAGAGCACCGCGTCCGGGCGGTCCTGCCGGATCAGGTCCTCCAGCTGCACGGGCGCCGCACGGAAGCTTACGGGCAGGCAGTGCCGGATGAGCTCCGTGCCTTCCGGCGCCTTCACGCGCCGCACCGCCTCCCCGGAGGGATTGATCGTTTCGTTGTCAAACGGCTCGAAGCCGGTCAGAAGGATCTTCATAATAGGTCTCTTTCCTGACGGGGAAGCAGGTTCTCCGCTTCCCCGTCTTTTGATGCCTCCATTGTAGAAAGCCGGGCGTTTTCTGTCAAGGGCGGCCGGATCGGGAGGCCGTGTCGACGGTACGTCCTGTTCGGTTTTGGGGAGTCAGAATCGAAAAGAACCTGACAAACAATCCGCTTGACAGGCAGTACCCCCCCCCTATAATATAAAGGCAAGGAGGTGGCCCGTAATGAAAGCTCTCAGAATATGTCTCGCCTTATTCCTGGCATTGCTCTGCCTGTGCAGCTGCGGCAGGCAGAATGCGGAAGAGAGCACGACTGGGCAGGAAAAAACGGTTCCAGCGTCTTCTTCCCAGGAGACAACCGCTTTACCGGCCGAAACGGTTTCCGCACAAGAACACGAAACAACCCCGGCGGCCGCTCCGGAGGCTTCGCGTGAGGGAAGCGCCAGCCGTCATGCCATGACGATAAATGAAATGATCTCGCTGGCTCCGTGCATCTTTACCGCGAAATATGAAAGCGGTCCGGACGTAAGCGGCCGGTATGATTTTACCGTCCTCGCCTGTTTCCGCGGAGATCTGACGGGAACGCAGTCCGTGAACTGCTTTGATTTTACCCCCGACAAAAACGCCGAATATCTGTTTTTCGCAGAACGTTTTGCGAACGTCATGAATGATACGGTTTTTCTTGTGATCGACGATTATGTTCGGGAAACCGGCAGCGGCCTGCAGTCTCTTTCCATTACGGACCTGAAAGACCGGACCTACGGCGGGCTTCTGTCGGAACTGCCCGCCCTCGTTCAGGCTTTTCCCTCCGCCAATGAGGGGGGCGTCATCTCAGACTATATTCACTCCAACGATATCCGGGTCATTGCCGAGGAGGCAGACGCCGTGATCCTGGCAACGGTGGAAGCCATTCGGAAAACCCTTGATGACCGCGTCTGGTGCCGCTTAACGGATATCACCTGCCTGAAGGGCGTGACCGTATCGTCTGAATCTATCGTCGTCGTTCCGCTCGGATCCGTTCAGGAAGGGGCCTCTTATTATTTCTGCCTGACTGACGTCGGCGACAATATCGGCTTCATCATCGCCGCCCCCGGCAGCATCTACCTGCCCGAATCCGAAGAAGGTCAGTACCTGTCCTCGCTGAAATAGCTTCTCTTCAGCCCTTGTTCGTCCGGCTTTACAGCGCCCCTTTCGTCCTGAGGTACCCGATCAGCTCCCCGTGGATGGAGGGGCTTTTTCTTTCCGTATAGGAGAGCCAGATGTTCCGGAAGGCGAGCGGATCGTCCAGCTAGTAAAAGACCACGCTGTCGTTCGGGGCAACGTATTCCGGGATCGTGTCCCGGAGGAGCGTGACGCCCTGGCCCTCGCAGACAAGATAGTAGGCGGTCATCATCTGCGTAAGAAGGAGCTTCACCGAAGGCGCGAAGCCCGCGTTCGCGCAGATCTTTTTGGTGCGGGCGTTCAGGTCGTTCCGTTCGTTTAAGAGCAGGAAGGGCACGCTCACAAAGCGGATGAGCGGCACCGGCGGCTTTCGGCAGCCGGGCTCGTTCCGCTTTAAGAAGGCGTCGAAATCGTAGCAGTAGGCCGCCAGCTCTTCGTTGATCTGATAGCGGGCCGGCACCGCCAGCACGATCTCCTCCCGCGTCCAGGGCTGCGTGACGATCTGCGGATGCTCCGGCTTTTCGACCGCCAGCGCGGCGTCCAGTTCCCCGTGCAGCAGCTTTTCAGTCAGGGTGCCCGGCTCCGCTTCCGCGAAGGTCAGCGTGATGTCAGGGTGCCCGTCCTGAAAGTCCTTCAAGAGCTGCGGCAGCAGATGCGTGCAGAAAAACATGGAGCCGCCGATGGTCAGCGTCTCCGCCGCCGCGTGGCGGATCTGGTCGAAGCGCTGCCGGCTCTCCTCTTCGATCTCAGCAACACGCTCTGCCTGCTCCACATAGAACTGCCCGGCTTCGGTCAGGGTGAGAGGCGAGGTGGAGCGGTCAAAAAGGGCCACGCCGAGCTGCCGCTCCACCTCCTTAACCTTGGTGCTCAGCCAGGGCTGTGAAGTGTGCAGTGCCAGCGCCGCTTTGGAGAAGCTCTTTTCGCGCGCGACCGCGCAGATATAGTCTTTGTATTGGAACATACCCCTCCTCTTCACATTATAAGAATTTACATATAACGTATTCGCATTTTCGTAATTTACAAGGGTTCCTTATACCGATATAATGATAGCGTAAAATGAAACACTCCGCAAGAGGCTTTCACAAAAGATCCTGCGGTCCTCAAAAAAAGCAGTCAAAGCAAAGGAGATTCCGAATGAGACTCGCAACCATCAAGCTGGGCGGTAAGGAAGTCGCCGGCATCGTCACAGAGAAGGGCATCCTGCCGATCCACGCGTTAAACGCCGCGAAGGGCACCGCCTGGAAGGAAGAAATGTATGAACTCATCACCGCCGGACAGGTGAAGGGCTTAACGAACTGGTACAACGCCGGCGGCAAAGAAGAGCTGGCGCAGATCCCCGGCACCGTCCCTTACGAAAAGGTCGTGTACGGACCGCTGTACCGCAATCCCCGCCGGATCTTCGGCATCGGCTTAAACTACGTGGACCACGCCGGCGATATCGGCGACGCCGCGCCCCAGGGCTTCCCGGGCAGCTTCTTCAAGATGGCCGACACCCTGATCGGCCCCGGCGACGAGATCCACATGCCCGCCATGAAGGAAGCCTTAAAGACCACCGCCGAAGCCGAGCTGGGCGTGATCTTCTCCAAGGACTGCCGCGACGTTTCCGAAGAAAACTGGCTGGACGCGGTCGCGGGCTACACCACCATCCTGGACATGACCGAGGAATCCATCTTAAAGGGCAACGAGTTCTTAAAGGGCAACCCCCGGTATCTGTGCATCGTGAAGAACTTCCCGACCTTCTTCTCCTTCGGCCCGCAGCTGGTCACCCCCGACGAGGTGCCGGACGTTTTGAAGCTGGAAGTCCAGAGCGTTCACAACGGTGAAGTTTACGCCAAGAACGTGGTCGCCAACATGACGCACCGTCCCGCCCGCCTGGTCTCCCTGCACAGCTCCATCCAGGGCTGGCTGGCCGGCGACATCCTTTCCACCGGCACCCCCCGCGCCTTCGGCCTGGCTGACGGCGACATCGCGGAATGCCGCATCTACGGGCCCGACGGCTTCTCCATGGAACCGCTCGTCAACCCGGTCGTGGATTTAAAGAAGCACCCGGAAAAAGCCTGAAAAACCCCGGCACCCGCCGGAAGAAATAACTGAAAACAAGATTAAATTTGGAGGAAAGAAAATGGATCTCGGATTAAAAGACAAGGTCATCGTATGTTTATCGTCTGCCGCCGGCATCGGCCGCGGTATCGCCAAGGAACTGGCCCGTGAAGGCGCAAAGGTCGTCATCACCACCGCCGAGCCCTTCAAAAAGGATCTGGACGCCGCCGTCGAAGAGATCGAGAAAGAGACCGGCAACCGCCCTTACGTTTATCTGTCCGACATCAAGGATCCCGACAGCTTAGTCAAGCTGATCGACGATGCCGCGAAGGATCTGGGCGGCATCTACGGTCTGGTCAACCTCTGCCCCGGTCCCAAGGCCGGCGGATTTGACGCTGTAAACGAAGCCGACTGGGCCGACGGCTATGAGAAGTGCCTGCACAGCTACATCGTCGCCATCCGCGCCGCCCTGCCTTACATGAAGGCCGCCGGCGAAGGCCGCATCTTAAACAGCACCTCCTCTTCCATCAAGCAGGCGCTGGACAACCTGATCATCTCCAACACCTTCCGCATGGGCGTCGTCGGTCTGTCCAAGTCCCTGGCCCGCGAGTTCGGCAAGGACAACATCCTGGTCAACACCATCGGCCCCGGCCGCATCTACACCGACCGCATCAAGTACCTCAACACCATGCGCGCCGAAAAGATGGGCATCACCGAGGAAGAATACACCAAGCGCGATTCCGCGGACTTCCCGCAGCGCCGCTATCAGACCGTGGAGGAGATCGGCCGCCTGGCCGCCTTCCTGATGAGCGAAGCGAACGGTTCTCTCACCGGTCAGGCCTTCCTCTGCGACGGCGCCATGACCACGGCGTATTAATAACGTCACAGAAACAACGAGCCCCGCTTAGCGCGGGGCTCTCTTTGCTAAGAAAGCACCATCAATAAGCAGGGAGGAAACATTTATGATCATCCGAAACGCCGTCATACACGACGCGATCCACAAAAGACCCTACCGGGGCGACATCCTGATCGAGAACGGCAAACTCGTCTCCGTCGGCCCCAAGACCGACCGGGAGGACGCGGAAATCCTCGACGCCTCCGGCCTTCACGCCTATCCCGGCTTCGTGGACGCCCACAGCCACATCGGCCTGGACGGCTACGGCGGACCGACGGGCACGACCTTCGACTACAACGAAATGAACGACATTTTGAGCCCGCAGCTGCGCGGCATGGACAGCTACTACGCGCAGGACGCCGCCATCCCGATGGCCCTGGAGGGCGGCGTGACCACCGTCGCCACGGGTCCCGGCTCGGCCAACGTCCTGGGCGGCACCTTCCTGGCCGTGAAGCTCCGCGGGAACACCGTTGAAGAAGCCATGATCAATCCGGCCGTTGCCATGAAATGCGCCTTCGGCGAGAATCCGAAGCGCTGCTACAAGGACAAGAGCGATTCCACCCGCATGACGACGGCCGCCAAGCTCCGCCAGATCCTCTTCGAGGCGCGCGACTACATGCTCCGCAAGGAGGCCGCCGGCGACGATATCACGAAGCAGCCGAAATTCGACATGAAGCTGGAGGCCTTGATCCCGGTCTTAAAGAGAGAGATCCCGCTCAAGGCCCACGCGCACCGCAGCGACGATATCATGACCGCGCTGCGCATCGCGAAGGAATTTGACCTCAAGATCACCATCGAGCACTGCACGGAAGGGCATCTGATCGTAGAAGAGCTGAAGGCTGCCGGCGTGCCCGTCGCCGTGGGTCCGACCCTGACCAACGCCTCCAAGCTGGAGCTCTTAAACAAGTCCTGGACGACGCCGGGCGTGCTGGCGGCGGCCGGCCTTTCGGTCTCCATCATCACGGATGCACCGGTGATCCCGCAGCAGTATCTGCCGCTCTGCGCCGGCCAGGCCGTCAAAGCCGGCATGGATCCCTTCCAGGCGCTGCAGGCCATCACCATCAATCCGGCGCGGCACATCGGGATCGAGGACCGCGTGGGCAGCCTCGAAGCCGGCAAGGATGCGGACGTCGTCCTGACCGACGGCGACCCGATGGTCAGCGACACCTGCGTTAAATACGTGATCGTGGACGGAAAAGTTCTGGTGAAGAACGCCTGATCAACACAAGACCTGAAGAAAGGGCCTGTGAAAAAATGAGCGAATCATTTTTCACAGGCCTTTTGCTATGTCCAATCGTGTAATCAAAACCACATTGGATTCAAAAGAGCGCATAATCCCCCTTTCCCCATAGATCAGGTTCTTTGGAACCCTATGCGGCAGATGAAATACGAGCTTTCTTGTTGTGATATTTATACAGGTTGTGACCGATAGAAACCAATAAAACTTTTCCTTCTTTTGTTTTTGCTCCGTTTGTTGACTGTTTATTCAAAAAGTGTTGTGAGCGCAAATCTGTGCACACTTTGTGCACACCTTTGGCCATTGATACGGAAAACTACTCCTGACGCTTACTGAGGGCTATATTACCCTACTGATACTTTCCCATACCAGTCCAAAAAAGCACCGACAACGCCTTGACATTATATCGGTATACCGTTATAATCCTTGCAGGAAAGGGGTGCTTATCATGACGATTCAGGATGCCATGCGGCAAAGCCATATGTCTATGTACCGTCTTGCCAAGGCAAGCGAAGTTCCGTACACCACGCTGAACGATATTGTGAGCGGCAGAACGCGTTTGGAAAAATGCAGTGCCGAGACAGTGTATCGGCTGTGCCGTTCATTGAATGTTTCCATGGAAGATCTGATAGCGCCTTACATGGTCAAACGGCCCAGTTTCGAGAATTTCAAAAGTACGGTATGCCACCGCGTAAAAAGCATGGGGGACATCGCTTTTATCGTGGACACTCTGGAGCGACAGGAGATTCGGAATTACTATGACAGAAAATGGTATCCGGAAAGCCTGTACCTCCTTGCCATGCTGGACTACTTAAGCCGGGAAAACAACATCCCGCTCTGTGATGAATATGACGATCTGCGCCTGTGCAAACTGGAAAAGCCGATATATCCCGCCAGTGTCCGTGCTATCTGCGCTGCGATGAAAAATGATACCGCCATGAAGCGAGCCGCAGAAACAGCCATTCCCGAATTCGCTCGCTTCAACATCATTGAAAACGAGGTGAAAAATGTCGTCTGACGAAAGATTTGAATTTACGAAGGAAAACATCGACGATTTCCTGAAGGAACTTGCCAAAGAATACAGAAAACAGGTCCGGAAGGCCATGCCGGCAGAACTGATCCTGATCGGAGGGGCTTCGGTTCTCATCAATTACGGCTTTCGAAATATGACGACTGATATCGATGCGTTGATCCACGCCTCTTCCGCCATGAAAGATGCGATTCGTCTCGTCGGCGACAGGCACTCCCTGCCGAACGACTGGCTCAATGCCGATTTCATGCAAACCGATTCGTATTCATCCAAACTGGCCGAATTTTCAGTCTATTATAAGACCTGGTCCAATATACTGACCGTTCGAACTATTTCAGCTGAATACCTTGTCGCGATGAAGCTTCGCTCAGGAAGACAGTATAAAAGCGACCTCTCAGATGTAATCGGTATTCTCGCTGAGCATGAAAAGAAAGGCGCGCCGCTCAGGATAGAGCAGATTGAAAAAGCGGTTTCAGACCTGTACGGAAGCTGGGACCAGCTGCCGGAATCTTCGCAGGCCTTTATTCAGAACGTTTTTCAGGATGGCCGTTTTGAACAGCTGTATTCGCAGATGGCAGCGGACGAGAAAGAAACGCGGTCGCTGCTCATTCAATTTGAGCAGAATTACCCGGACGTCCTGAAGAAGGAAAATGCTGACAGCGTCGCGGAAAACCTTCAGAAGAAAACGAACCGAGCTTCGCTTCTGGCAAGTCTTCGGGAAATGAAACAAGACGCCGGGAAAGATCCCGGCAGAAACAGGCGTCAGTCGCGTGACGCAAGATAACAAGTAAGCATTTGGCCCTTTGCCGGCGGACAGTTGATTTGTCCGCCGGCTTTTTATTAAGAAAAGAGGAATAATTATGGAAAACAAAACAACAAATGAACTGGAACACTTCTCGAAAATTCTTGAACGGATGGCCTGGCTTCCATGCACCTGAAATGAGCCAGGCTCAGCCAGGCGGCGTATTCTCCTCCCCCGCATCCGAGAGCGAGACCCGCAGCAGGAAGAAGCAAAGCAGGGAAAGCACGGTGATCAGTACGGCATTGACCGTCAGATCGAACTGAATGAAAAACGCCGGCAGCAGACCGAGGAACAGCCCGGCCGTCGTGATCCCGAAAGCCAGACCGGGATTGTTTCTCAAAATGCTCAGACACATGGCAAAGGTGATGCTCATCGTCATCGAAAACAGGAAGACGCCGATGCAGGACACCACCATCAGCCGGTCACCGAACAGCAGAAAGGGGATCGCCGCCAGGGTGCCGATGAAAGCGGTTTTTCTGACCCCGATCCGGTCCGCCAGAAAGCCGCCCAGCGCTTTTCCGGCGCCCATGATGAAAAACAGAAAGAAGTTCTGCCAGAGCGCCTTGTTCCAGGAGATCGGAATCGCATAGCCGATATAGCTTCTGACAGCCGTCACGGCAAAGGCGATCAGCAGGATCGTGCCGGCCGGGATCTTCCGATTGACCGCCTGAAAAGCGGGGCGCTCGTCACTCCGCACAGAGGCCTTCTCCGAAAGGCAAAGCAGCTCGGACAAAAGCAGCGGAATAATCAGAAAATACGGGGAGACCTGTGCGGTCCCGAGCGTCTGACCGATGACCACGCCGAAGGACCCGCCGGAGACAAAAAGCGCCGAGGGGAAGATCTTTCCTTCGCACACCGACACGGTTGCGATCGCCCCGCATTCGTGCAGGATGGCGTTGCCCGTGGCAAGAAGGACGTAGCCGGCCACGTGCACCGCCTTCACGGGTGATGCCACCGCAAAAATGCTGACGGCCATCAGGACGTGGCCGAGGGTTTCATACGGGATCTTTTTGTGCCGGATCATGATATCCCCGAAAAGGCCCTGCGGCAGGAAGGCAAAGAAATCATAGAGGAGGGCGATCGCCCCAGCCATCACGACCGGATAGTGCACCCGCAGCAGATAAAAGCAGACGATCTCAACGCAGGCGTGGACGAAAAAATATTTCGTTCCCGTCCGGTTTCCCTTACTGAGCTTCATGTTTTTCTTCCGGCGCGGGATCCTCGTCCCCGGCAGCCGGCTCTTCCTCTGACACCTCCCCGCCGTCTTCAGGCGTCCTGGTGCCTGCGGCCGCCTTCCGGTACTGCAGCTCCCGGACGATCGCCCGGATGCCTTTATACAGCAGGAAAACGCCGAGCGCCACAAGCAGCGCCACCACGATGGGGGAATTCAAGAGGAACGCAAAAAAACCGAGCGGTCCGAAACTCGCGTCCAACAGCAAAAATTCCATGATCATCATTCCTCCTTCCGATCCGTACGGCGGTTCTGTCAGAGCAGGACCCGGATCAACAGCGACAGCAGCAGTCCGGCAGCGCAGGATACTGCATTGGCCAGATATGTAAACAGGAAAATTTTCTTTGTGCCCGCCGCCGATATCTTCCGGTAAAGCAGCGCTTCCGATACGGGTATCAGGATCAGCTCCGCCAGGACAAACCAGACAAAAGCGAGCTTTATGATCCGACCCTGATCCGAAACCTGCCGAAGCCAAAACAGAATGCCTGCCAGGACCAGATTCAGCAGAACATTGGTCACGATATTGAGGCTTCGGATGTACGGTTTATTGTCCGTTATGCCGCCACGGATGATGATCGGCGTCTCGATCGCCACGGTCAGGACGATCGGCACGGCGAAAAACGCGGCAGCCGCCAAAAACGACATAATCACTTTGATTATCATAACACGATTCCTCTAAGCCGTAAACCGCAGGCGCCAAAAGGACCGTTTCTTTTAGCGCTATGACCGGTAGTCTCCGTTTAAATGGACGTATTCCTCCGTGAGGTCGCAGCCGTAAGCGACGGTGCTCTCCGCTCCGTCCTGAAAATCCAGCCGGATCACGGCTTCTTCCGCCCCGATCTCAATGCGGCACTTTGCTTTTGAAAAGTCCGCGCGGCTTTCCGCCCCGCCGGCGGTGCTTAAGATCAGGGCCTCGTACAGGCGGCCGTGGCCAAGCGCGGCTTTTACCAGGCTGGAGCCGGCTACAGCCATCGCGATGCGCCGGGCCTCCTGCCGGGTCTTAAGACCCGCCGCCTCCACGGTCAGAAGACGTTTTGCGCCTTCCCCGTCCGCCGCGATCCGGCGGGCCATATCGCCGAGGATCATCGCGAGGAGCGCTTCAAAGTCCTTCACGTCTTCCGGATCCGTGACCGCTACGCCCGAAGCCCCGTTCGCCAGCATGATCAGGCTGTCGTTCGTGGAGGTGTCGCCGTCCACGGTCAGCATGTGGAAGCTGTCCTCGCAGGCCTTTGCCAGCATGCCGTGCATCAGCTCCGCCTCCATAACGGCATCCGTGGTCAGAAAACAAAGCGTGGTCGCCATGTTCGGATGGATCATGCCGCTGCCCTTGGCCATGCAACCGACCGTGACCGGTCCGTCTTTCAGCTTCAGGGTGCAGGCGTATTCCTTACGTATGCGATCCGTTGTCATGATGGCCCAGGCCGCCGCCGTGCCGCCGTCCTTCGAGAGGACCGGCACGATGCGCCGCACCGCGTCCTTTACCTTCTCCGTCGGGAAGGCCTCCCCGATCACGCCCGTGGAGCTGACCAACATTTCGCCCGGCTTTAACCCCAGCAGATCTTCCGCATACGCTTCCACCTCACGGGCGGCTTTCAGTCCCTCCTGCCCCGTTCCGGCGTTCGCGTTGCCGCTGTTGATGACGGCGCCGCGTGCGCGTTGGTTCTTGATGATCTCGCGTCCCAGGATCACCGGCGCCGCGCAGAAGCGGTTCGTGGTAAAGAGGGCCGCGCAGGCTGTATCCGGCTCTTCGGAAAACAGGACCGCCACGTCCGGCTTATAGCTTTTATGGCTTTTCACGCCGGCATAAACGGCGCCGGCAATAAAGCCGGCGGGACTCGTGACGCCTCCGTTTTCGATGATCTGACAATCCATCTCATCCCGTTCCTTTTTATTTTTTACCGCGGCTTTTCCTTACCGCTTCGGCTGCAGCACCACCGAGGCGCGGAAGTTGCCGGGGGTCGTGCGGTTGATGCGGAAGAAGTTGCGGTTCAGGGTCTTGACGCTTCCGTAGCCGACCTCCGCCGCGATATCCGTCACGGTGAGCTTCGTCTCCAGAAGCAGGCGGCCGGCGCGGCTCACGCGGACGTAGTTTAAGAAATCCTCGTAGTTGCGGGAGGTCTGGATCAGAAGGAGCCGGTTCATTTCGGAAACGCTTAAGCCGAAGCGCTCCGCCACCTGCTTGGGGGAGAGTTCCTCCGCGTAATGCTTCGTCAGATACTCCGAGACCGCGTAGCCGGTCCTGGCCTCCTCCAGGTGCGGCAGCGTATCCGGCTGCTGATAGCTGCGCCGGTACTCGTGGATCGGCATGCCCGCGTACTCGGAAAAGACCTTCGAGATATGCGAGGCGTCCCAGAAGCCGACGGCCTCCGAGATCTCCTCCAGCGTCATATTCGTATACAAAAGATAGCCCGACACCTTGCCCAGGCGCATCTCGTTCAGAAGATCGTAGAAGCCCATGCCGGTCATTTCCCGGATGTAGCTGCGCAGCGCGCTTTCCGAAACGTAGAAGGTCCGAGCCAGCCCCTCCACGCTCAGCTTCTCCGCCGTGTGGGCGTACATATAGCGCAGAACGTCCCGAAGATCGCGCTTCTTTTCGGGAGCGGCGCCTTCCTCCGCCTGCCCGGCCTGCGCTTTAAAGCGCATCAGCTGGATCACCAGCGTCAAAAGCTGCGTCATGGCGCCGAGCGAGCTTAAGACCTTCGGCGGCCGCTCCTCCAGGATCGACTCCAGCCCCACCTCGTTCTGCAGGCGCAGGAAATAGTCCTGCATCCAGGCCATCTGGACGGGGCTGCCGTAAAAGACCGGATCGCTTAAGATCTGCCGCACGAAATCCAGCGGCTTTCCGTCCTTTTCCGGGAACAGCGCGAAGAATTCGCTGAAGACCTGCAGGTTATAGATGACCGTGTAGAACTGCAGCGGCTCGCCTACCGCCGTCACGTTGCTGACCTGCCAGGGCAGCATGCCGAGCAGCGCGCCGGGCCTGAGCTCGAGCGGCTTTCCCTGCAGTTCTATCACCCCGCTGCCGCGAAGAACGTACAGAAAGCGCGCCTCCTGATGCAGCAGGGGGTAAGTAGGCCCGTCCAGCGTCTCCAGATCCAGAGACAAAAGGCGGCTCCGCTCCACCTTGGAGCGGTCGTAGGATTGCAGGGTCGCCTTGTCCGTCATCATTTCTTACTCACTCAGCAGATCGTACAGCTCCAGGATCACGCCGGCAAAGACCTCGAAGGCTTCCTGCCGTTCCGCGTTGCTTGCCAGCGGGAAACCGGAATTCTTGGACGCGTTGATATAATCCTGCGTAAACTCCAGGCTCACCACGCAGCCGGCCAGCACTTCCGCGTAATCCTCAAACTCTTCCTCCGGCAGCAGGATGCCGACCGTATCGTACAGCGTGTAATACCAGTTCCCGCCCGTGTAATTGTAAATATCCATATCGTACAGCGTACCGGAAATGCCCAGCAGGCACTCGTCGCCGTTTTCGGCGTCCGCCCAGGCCATTGCCACGCTCTCGATGCCCGGCGTTCCCGCGTACGGGCCCTGATACGGGTAAACCGCCACCTTGTCGATGTCATACAGCGAGGTGAAGAGCTGCTTGCCCGTCCAGCGGAGCTGGTAATCGATGCAGTCCTGCCAGACGTCCAGCACGCCGCCGATATCGTGCTGCGTCAGCACCGGCCCGGAGACGATCTGGCCGGTAAAATCGTAGGGATTCAAGGCCCGGCGCGCGGCTTCGCTCTTGTGCAGAGGCGCCAGCGCTGCGTAATAGAAGAACTGCCGGCTCGGACGGGAAGGATCGTAGACCTTCAGGCAGTAATCGCCGAAGGCGCCTTGCATCTCCACGCGCCAGCCCTCCGGGATCACCAGCGAGAAATACCCGCCGTTATAGGTGACGAGCTTCCACTCGCCCGCTTCCTCCGGCGGCTGCGGTTCCGGCGGCTGCGGCTCTTCGCCGCCGGGACCCTCCACGACGGCCTTGCCGGAATTGACGGACGGCAGAGACTGCACACTGCTGCTCGTCACCTGGAAGCGTCCGAAATCGCCGCCCTCAGCCCAGCCGGAACCGGTAAAATTGTAATAATACGCCTGATTGTTTTCCACCAGCAGGATCTGCGCGATGTACGTCCCGGCCGGCAGCAGGGCGCTGACGATGCCGTCCTTGTCCGGGTAGGCGCGGCTGACGATCTTTCCGGACGTATTCGCAAAGCGCACCTGCACCTCCGCGCCGGCCAGATAGCCGTCCGTCTGGAAGCTGATGCGGCCGCAGTTCTTCTTGGTCGCCTCCCGGTAGCTGACGTTCCAGTCCTCATTGAGGCCCGCGTCCGCGAAAGCCTTGTTCAGCGCGGGGCCGTATTTCTGCAGCATGCCGTTGATCTTCAGGCTGAACAGCAGGATGCCGTGCAGGTCCTCGTAATCCGACATGGGAGTCAGCATCTCGATGGAGGTGACCCACATGGAGAACTGCTCGTCCAGGCTCATGCCGGCCTCGTCCAAAAGATACGCCATGTGTCCCACCAGCGAGTTGTTGATATGCACGCCGCCGTAATCGTTGACGTTCATGGACGGCGCCAGCACCGGCGGGCAGTAATACTCGTCGCCCACGAAAGCCGGCTGCTGAAAACGGTTCGGATCGGCCATGTCGCGCGCGGTGTCGCCGGAATTCTCCGTGATCAGCCAGCCCGGATCGTTCGTCTGGCCCAGGAGCTTCTCGCAGATATTGCCCATGATATCGCTGTAGGCCTCATTGATGGCGCCCGGCTCGTTGCGGTAGAAAATGCCCTGCATGGACTGGCTGGTGACGCCGTGCGTGAACTCATGCGTGACGATATCCAGGCAGTCGCCGTCGCGGTTGCCCTCGGAGAAGGCCAGGCACGCCCAGCCCTGGTTGATGCCGTAGAAGCATTCGTTGTCGATCGCCTCGCCGTTCTCGTTGCAGTAGCCGACGGTGACCAGGATCGGCCGGCCGAAGCCGTCCACCGAGGTGATGCCGCGCTCGCGGTAGAAATCGTAGGCCATGATGACGTTCGAGTAAACCAGCAGGTTGTTGTCGGAGAAGCCCTGGTCCGCCCGGGTGCTGCTCACAAAGTTCAGCAGGCCGCGGAAGGCAAAGTCCGCGTACTGCGCCAAGGCGATCTTGCGGGACGGATCCATCAGATAGTAACGGCCGTCCTTCGCGTTGCGCGCCACCGGCACGGTCACGGTCTTTTTGGAACCGTCCGCCATGGTGACCGTAAAGCTGTGCTCCTCGGTCGTCAGGCCGTCGAAATAGTGGTCCACGTTCTGGGCGTCCTGATTGGAACGAGCAAAATCCGCCGCCGGGATGGGCGCCAGATACTTCCCGTCCGTGGCGATATAGTGCGCCACGTAAGGCATGTCGAAGGCCGCGCTGGCGTCCGGGTTGTTGGTATAAACGACCCAGCAATTGTAAACGACGTTGCTGAACGTCGCCGCCAGCCGGACCGTATTGTTCGAATAATAGGTCAGCTTGAGGGACGGGAAGGTGTCCCGCACCACCTGCTCGGCCTCCCCTGCCGAAATGCCGTCTTCCGGTTCGGCCATGCCGATGTTCGGCACGAAGGAGCAGGTCAGGCCCGCCGCGTAGCCGTCCGGGTCCACCACGATGCGCAGCGTGGAGTACTGCAGGGTGTAGCCGCCGTAGCGCTGCTGATAGGTATAGTAGGTGTAGCCGTCGTTGTCCCTTTCGCCGTAAACGACGAAAAACTCGCAGCCCTTGGTCAGGCCCAGGAGCGAGGCCATCCCGCGGATGGATTCCACGCCGTCCTCCGCGTTGGCGATGGGCTTGTCATAAAACTTTCCCACCAGCGTGGACAGGTAGCCGTTGTTATTGTACAGATCGATCACCAGGGAATCGTTCATGGCCTGGATGTCTTCGATGGTCAGCTGCTTCGGCGCCGTCTGCGCGATCTCGCCGGCCTGTCCCCCCTGATTCGCCAGGTTTTCGGGCGTATCGATCAGCGAGCTGTGCTCGAAGAGGGAATAGGATTCGGGTTCCGCAGGCTCGGTCGGCTGATCGGCCGGCTCGGTGGCCGGCGGCACCGCTTCGGTCGTAGGCGGCTCGGTGACGGGTTCGGTCACTTCGACCGGCTCGGTGACCGGCTCTGTAACGGGTTCTGTTACTGGTTCCGTTGCCGGGTCGGTGACGGGCTCCGTGACCGCTGCGGTCTGCTCCGCCGTGGATGCCGGAGCCGTGGGGGCCTCCGTCTGATCGTTCTTTATGCCGCAGCCGGCCGCGCCGAGCACCAGCGCCGCCGCCAGAAGGACCGCCAGGATCCGCTTCGTTACACTGTTCTTCATCTGCTGTTCCTCCTTGATGGCCTGCCCTTTACTTCTGCTGCAGCCTCGTCCATCCGTCCGGCGCCAGGCCGTCCGGGCCCATATAGATCAGGTCCTCGTTCTGATAGACCGTATCGTATTTCGTATCCACCTTGATGGAGCTTCCGTCTTCGGTCAGATACTCGTTCCGCTCGTAGATCACGTCGCTCCATTCGTTCAGGAAGGTATCCTTCCCCTCGTCCACGTATTCGCTGTCCCAGCCGGAAATATCGCTCGACGTGGGATTGTAGGCCTGCTCCAGCAGGTAGTTGTTGATCATCTCCGCGATATAGGCGCCGTTCTTCCGGACCACGAAGATGAACTCGTTGCAGAAGCAGGTGTTGTTGACCACGTGATCGAATACCGGACCGTAGGTGTTCCAGGCCGCCTCCGACGCGGCGTAAAAGACGGCGGTGTACGGCACCGTCCAGAAGATCTGGTCAAAATACGCGCCGGCCGTGATGGCGCTTTCCGCGCCGATGACCGCCGACATCACCGCGATCCGGTCGACGCCGCCCTGTCCCACCTTAAAGCAGGTCTTTTCCGCCGTTCCCTCACAGCCGAGCGCCTGCGTCTGGCTGCCCATAAAGCTGAGGAGATAGTTGTAGGCGGCCTCGTCCAGGACCTTCTGCGCCTCGGCCGTCGCGCCCGTGGCCGAAATCACGGAGGCGCCGTAATAGCCCAGCACGCTTGAGGCGATGTACAGGTTGTAATCGTGCGCGTTTTTATAATTGATAAAGGTGTTGTACATGCCGTAGTTGACGCCCTCCTGCACCGCGACGCCGTTGCGGCTCATCTGCACGAAGGTCTGCGGCGAGCAGATCTCGATGGCCGCGCTGCCGTCCGGCGCGCTCATGATCACCGTGGCGGTCGCCGGATACAGGGTGGAGATGACGCCCCATTCGACGTTTACCTCAACGTTCCAGCCGTAGGGCACCAGGACCTGCACGGTTTTGAGGCCGTAGCGGCTGTCGTAGAAGGTCTGCATCGTATAGCAGTTCGTGGCATAGTCCGGCAGCTCCTCGGCCGAAACGGTCCGGGGTTCCGCAGTCGAGGCTTCCGTCGGCGGGTCGGTCGGGGCGGCTGTGGGCGGGTCCGTGACAGGCTCGGTCACTTTGGCAGGCTCGGTCACTTCGACGGGCTCAGTGACCGTATTGGTCGTTTCTGCGGCGGCAGACGGCCCGGCAGCCGTCGCCTCGGTCGCCGCTTTGGTCTTATCCTTCCCGCTCTTTTCGGTCTCCGCGGGTTCACCCCCGCAGGCGGCCAGACACAGTACAAGGATCAGCAAGGGGATCAGGCCCCTCCGCAAAAACTGTATTCCGTGCTGCATACTCTTCCGGTCTCCTCTTTTTGTCTGAATAATATAATAACGGTCAGTATTTTTCAACGCGTCCTTCCGATCCGGCCGAAAGCGATCAGTAAAACAGATATTTGATATAAAACTCGCTCTTATCTTCCACCCAGTCTTCCAGCGGCCCGATATTCATCTCGCGGAGCATCCAGTACGCCACCAGGACGCCCACGATGACGTCGGAAATGATCTGTCCCGCGGAGCCCGATCATGGCACTGAATGCAATAAATGCTAAGACGATCCGCCAGAACATCCCGGAATCCTTTCTCTTTCGCAGAAGAAATCATATCATCAAGTTTACAGTATAGCACAAAACCGTCGGCCGTTTCAATCCGCCGCCTACGCCCCCGCCGCGTTTTTTACCTTCCAAGATTATATTCGGTCTTGATGAAGGCTGCAATAGTCTAATATAATTTAAATGTGAGTCTAAAAGAGGAGATATTGCTATGAGTAAACAGCTCCTGCAAATCATCACTTTTCTTATCCTGCTGACAGTTCTATCCGCATGCAGCAAAACCTCGGAAGAAAGCAAAAACAGTTTGTCTTCCGTTCTCGCTGCAGACATTAACAATTTGTCATATTACGACAGCATCGAAGAATTTCTGGCGGCGGAACGAAACATTCCCGGCTATGAAAACGAAATCTTTTATGTGCCGGCACTCCCCTCTGATAAATATAAACTCATTCAGGTTTCAAAGCGGGACGATATTTATATCTCCGTCCTTTATCAGGTAATAAATCCCCCGCCGGCAAAAGAAAACCTGAGCGGTTACGATGCCGAACGCCGGCAGACTTTGATCTGTCAGACATATCTTTTCGAGGACAGTCAGACCACGTTGGAAGGCTTTTTGAAAAACGGTCATCGGCAAATCACTTACAATGGGAAAACCTACTACTTGTGGGAAGAACATGCCGGGGGCAGTTTCGAGAGGGAAATCATCGGCTATGAAATCGTTTTTATTCGCGACGGAAAGCTGATTTTCATGCATTTGCCGCCTGCGGATAGTTATGAAAATATGATGCAATTTGCAGAACCCGAAAAGATAACTGCCGCAAAGTAAAAATATATATTATTCTCAAAGTAAAAAGCCGGAGCCTTCCGGCTTTTTTACCGCGAAATACAAGATTTCCCGCATCAAATGTCCCACGTGTTTTTTACGGAAAAGTATAATAGAATAAAAGGCGGAGAAGCGGTAAAAATTCCCTTCCCGCCGGACGGAAGCGTTATCTGTATATCAAAATTTCCATAAGGAGGAAATGACCGTGCCCGTTAATTTAAGAGGTCGCAGTTTCTTAACTCTCAAGGATTTCAGCCCCGCTGAGATCCGCTACCTGCTGGACCTGGCCGCCGATTTAAAGTCCAAGAAGCGCGCCGGCATCCGCACCAATCTGCTCGCAGGCAAGAACATCGTCCTGCTCTTTGAAAAGACCTCCACCCGCACCCGCTGCGCGTTCGAGGTGGCCGCCCACGACGAAGGCGCCTGCGTCACCTTCCTGGACTCCAAGTCCTCCCAGATGGGCAAGAAGGAAAGCATGGCCGACACCGCGAAGGTGCTGGGCCGCTTCTTCGACGGCATCGAATACCGCGGCTACGATCAGGCGGTCGTGGAAGGCCTCGCCAGGGATTCCGGCATTCCGGTCTGGAACGGCCTGACCGACGTGGACCATCCGACCCAGGCGCTGGCGGATATCATGACCCTGCGCGAAAATACCACGAAGCCCTTAAACAAGTGCAAGCTCGTCTTCTGCGGCGATACCCGCAATAACGTCGCCTACTGCCTGATGTATATCTGCTGCAAGCTGGGCATCGACTACGCGGGCTGGGGCCCGAAGGAACTGGCCCCCGCGAAGGAAGTGGTTGAGTACTGCCGGAAGGTCGGCGCCGAGACCGGCGCGAAGGTCGAGTACGGCGAGGACGTCAGCCTCTTAAAGGGCGCGGACGCCCTGTACACCGACATCTGGGCCTCCATGGGTGAGGAAGACAAGATCCCGGAGCGCGTGAAGCTCCTGACCCCGTACCGCGTCACGAAGGAAGTCTTCGAAGCGGCGGAGAATCCCGACTGCATCTTCATGCACTGCCTGCCGTCCTTCCATGATTTCGAGACCACCACGGCCGCCGCACAGAAGGAGCTCGGCTATGATATCCGCGAAGTGACCGACGACGTCTTCCTGGGCCCGCAGTCCCGCGTCTTCGACGAAGCCGAGAACCGCATGCACACCATCAAGGCCGTCATGGTCGCGACCATCGGAAATATCTAAAGGAGAACGAATATGATCAAGTATTCCGCTATCGGTGCCGTAGGCTACGTCTGCGGCGAAATGCTCCGCATGATGGTCGCCCATCCCGAGACCGAGCTGGTGAGCCTCATGGACTCCTACGGCGTGGACCAGTACGTCTGGGAGCACTTCCCCGCCTTAAAAGGCTTTTACAACCAGAAGATCGAAGACCTGACCGAAGAAAACGTCTTAAAAGCCGCGAAGGAAAGCGACGTGGTCTTCATCCAGGTGCCTTCCGGCGACGTCGCCAAATGGGCGCACATCGTGCTGGGCGAAGGCAAAAAGATCATTGATATCGGCGCGGATATCCGCTTCCGCGACGCGGCCGTCTGGGAAAAATGGTACGGCGGCGTGCATCCGGATCCGGAGCTGACCGAAAACGCCGTCTACTGCATCCCTGAGGTGATGCGCGACCTGGCAAAGGGCAAGAGCGTCATCGCGAACCCGGGCTGCTATCCCACCGCCACCACGCTGGCCCTGTATCCCATCTTAAAGCAGGACGCCGTGGTGGAGAATACCATCATCATCGACGCAAAGAGCGGCATCACGGGCGCCGGCCGCCGGCCGACCATGAACAAGCTCCTGACCGAGGCTGAAAACAACTTTAACGCGTACGCCTTAGGCGGCGGCCACCGCCACACCCCGGAGATCGAGCAGAACATCGCGTATATCACCGGCAAGGACCTGCACAAGCCCGAGACCTGGCAGTTCGTCAATTTCCAGCCGCACCTGCTGCCGCAGACCCGCGGCATCGAAGTCACCGTGTACGCGACCTTAAGCCGGGACTACACGAACGCGGAGCTCTTCGAGCTGTACAGCGATTTCTACAAGGACGAGCCGTTCGTTCGGGTCTATCCCGCCTCCGTGCCGGTCCAGACCAAGTGGACCTACGGCACCAACTTCTGCATGATGACGCCGACCTACGACGCCCGGACCCACCGCCTGATCGTGTCCTCCGTCATCGACAACATCGGCAAGGGCGCGGCCGGCCAGGCCATCCAGAACCTGAACCTGATCTGCGGCCTGCCCGAGACCACGGGCCTGCTCTTCCCGGCGATGTACCCGTAAAAAAGGAGACGCTATGAACTACGTGCAAATTCCCGGCGGCGTGACCGCTCCGAAAGGCTTTCTGGCCGGAGCCGCCTACGCCGGCGTCAAGAATCCGAACAAGAAAAGCGAAAAGCCCGACGTAGCCGTCCTCTACTCCGAGACGCCCTGCGCCTGCGCCGCCTGCTTTACGAAGAACAAATTCTGCGCCGCGCCGGTCCTGCTGGGCCGCGAGGTCTTAAAGAAGGGCAAAGCCCGCGCTATCGTCATCAACAGCGGCAACGCGAACGCCGCCACCGGCGAGCAGGGCATCAAAGATGCAAAGGCCGTCGAAGAAGCGGCCGAAAAGCTGCTGGGCCTGGGCGAGGACGAGGTCTTCGTCTGCTCCACCGGCGTCATCGGCAAGCGTCTTCCCTTTGAGCGCGTCATCCGCGGGGTGGAAATGTCCGTCGCGGGTCTGGGGCGCGATAAAGGCTCCGACGCCGCCTGGGCCATCATGACCACGGATACCGTGCGCAAGGAATCCGCCTATGAGCTGAAGCTCTCCGGCGGCACGGTCCGCATCGGCGCCATGGCCAAGGGCAGCGGCATGATCCACCCGAACATGGCGACCATGCTCGCGTACGTGACCACCGACGCGAAGGCCGCGCCGGCGGATCTTCAGAAGATGCTCTCCCATGCCGTCGATATCAGCTTCAACATGACCACCGTGGACGGCGACACCTCCACCAACGACTCCATCTTCCTTTTGGCCAACGGCGCCAGCGGCGTGGAGATCGTGACCGAGGAAGACAAGGCCGCGCTGGCCGGGCTGGTGGAGCACATCTGCCTGGACATGACGAAGCGCATCGCCTCCGACGGCGAAGGCGCGACGCACCTCATTGAGGTGCAGGCGTACGGCCTGCCCACCGAGCACGACGCCCGCCTGGTCGCGAAGTCCATCGCCGGCTCCAGCCTGTTTAAGGCCGCCGTCTTCGGGCGCGACGCGAACTGGGGCCGCATCATGGCCGCCGCCGGCTACTCCGGCGCGGACGTGGATCCCACGAACGCCGACTGCTTCCTGGAATCCTCCGCCGGGAAGATCCAGGTGATGCAGGGCGGCTTCGGCCTGGATTTCGACGAGGGACTCGCGAAAAAGATCCTCTCCGAGCATGACATCACCGTCATCGTCCGCTTCTACCAGGGCGAGGGCGAGGCGAAGGCCTGGGGCTGCGACCTCACCTACGACTACGTCAGGATCAACGGAGACTACCGGACGTGAGCAACAGGATCATCGTAATCAAATACGGCGGGAACGCCATGGTCAGCGAGGAGCTCAAAAAAGCCGTCCTCGAGGACGTGGTCGCCCTGCAGAGAATGGGCTACAAGCCCGTCGTCTCCCACGGCGGCGGCCCCGGCATCAACAGGATGCTGAAGGCTCTCGATATCCCCACCCACTTCGTGAACGGCCTGCGCTACACCGACGCCGCCACGTTGGACGCGGTGGAGGCCGTGCTGATCGGTCAGGTCGGCACCGGGCTCGTGAGCCGGCTCGAAGCCGCCGGCGGCAAAGCCGTCGGGCTCTCCGGCGTCAGCGGGCAGCTTTATCACTGCCGCCTGCAGGATGAGATCTACGGCCTGGTCGGCGAGATCGACGCGGTGAACACCGAGGTCGTGGAAGCCGTGCTGGCAAAGGGCTTCATCCCCGTGGTGGCGCCCATCGGCACGGACGGCTGCGGCCAGGACTACAACATCAACGGCGATACCGCTGCCGCGATGCTGGCCTCCGCCTTAAAGGCAGAAAAGCTGCTGCTCCTCACCGATATCGAAGGGCTGTGCAACAGCATCGAGAAGCGCGACGTCATCGCCTACCTGAACGTGAAGGACGTGCCGGCCCTGAAGGGTAGGGGCGTCATCGCCGGCGGCATGCTGCCGAAGGTGGACGGATGCGTGAAGGCGATCGAAGAAGGCGTCGGGAGCGTGCATATCATCGACGGAAGACGGCCGCACAGCATACTGGACGTTTTTACCAAAGCCGAGCCCGGCGGCACCGAGATCGGGACGGAGAAAGAAAGTATAGGAATCAAGGAGTAAAAATATGATCGAAAAATTCAAATCCAACGCGGAAGTGATCGAAAACGGCGACAAATACCTTTACGGCAACCATATCCGCATCCCGCTGTCCTTAGAGGGCGGCAAGGGCGCGTGGGTCTTCGACAAGGACGGCAACAAA
>JAEEUR010000019.1 GCA_016290595.1 Lachnospiraceae bacterium
GATTGCCTTTTACAGCTGGCTGCGGGAGCCGGATTTCTGCGAGGACTACGCGGCGCGATGGGAGAGGGATCTGGCGGTCTCGAAGAACGCGAAGCCGGAGCGCTTCGAGCTGGCGAGCTTCTGGCGCATCGTTCGGGACGAGAAGTATATCCCGTTTCTGCGGTCGGTGGGCGTGAAGAAGGTGCAGCTGACCTTCTTCGGCTTAAAAGAGACGCAGGACCGTTACGTGGGGCGGCAGGGCGCGTATGAAGAAGTGCTGGAGGCGACGGAGCGCCTGATCCGGGGCGGCATCACGCCGCGCTGGCAGTGCTTCCTCAATGAAGAGAACCGGGAGGAGATCGTACAGGTCCTTCAGATGTATGAAGAGATCCGCCGGACAAAATGCCCGGACATGGAGTTCTTCGTTCACGAGGGCAGCTGCGATGGGGAAAACCGGAAGCTCTACCCGATCCGCATCCGGAAGGGGCATATCCCGGAAGAACTGGCGCCGTACTATCTGGATTACGGGAAGCTGCTGACGGAGAAGGAGTGCTGTGAACGGCTGCAAAACGATTTCTCGCATCCCGCCTTTCCGATCGGAAAGGAGATCACGCTCAACGTTTCCAACACCTACGACGTGTACTACAATTACACGAACATGACGCCGCCGTGGTTGATCGGGAACCTGAAAGAAGCGGAGCCGGCCGAGCTGGTGCGCCGGATCGTGAGCGGGGACACGCCCGCCCTGCGGAAGCTGGAACGCGTCACCTGGGCCGGGCTGGTGCAGTTATACGGGGATTTTTCTTCCGAACGCGTTTTCAGCCCGGACGATTATAAAATGTTCCTGGTGAACAACCGGCTGGAAAGATGCTGAATCAATAAAGAACTATACCTGACGCCGCCGGCTTCTGATGAGGCCGGCGGTATTTTTGTGCCCGGATCGGCGGAAGCAGTTGACGGAACCGCGCGGATGTGAGAAAATAAAAACGTAAAACGTGAACGGGATCGGGCCCGGGATGATCCGGCCCGCAAGAGGAGAAAAATGGAACGGCAGCAGGAAAAGGAATTTGAACGGCGGCTGGCAAAGCACCGCGATGAACTGAAATGGCTGTATCTGGAACTGTACCACGGGGATACGCAGGCTTACGAATATTTTGAAGGCATGCTGCGGCGCGCCTATGAAGAACGAAGCGAAGACCTCCGGCAGCTGGACCGCGCGCGGGAACAGGATGCGGACTGGTTCAAGGGCCATGACCTGGTCGGAATGCTCCTGTATGTAAAAGCCTTTGCCAGGACTTTACAGGGCGTGCGGAAAAAGCTGGATTATCTGGAAGACTGCGGAGTGAATTATCTGCATCTGATGCCTCTTCTGGAGAGCCCGGAAGGCCGCAGCGACGGCGGCTACGCGGTCTCGGATTTCCGGAAGGTAGAACCCGCGCTGGGAACGATGGAAGACCTTTCCGCGCTGGCGGCCGACTGTCACGGCCGCGGCATGTCCCTCTGCCTGGATTTCGTGATGAACCATACCAGCGAGGACCACGAGTGGGCCCGCCGCGCCCGGGCCGGGGAAAAGGAATACCAGGACCGCTATTTCTTCTACGACGGCTGGGAGATCGCGCGCCGCTTCGAGGAGACGGTCCCGCAGGTCTTTCCGACGACGGCGCCGGGCAATTTCAGCTGGTGCGAAGAGGCGGGAAAGGTCGTCATGACCACCTTCTATCCCTATCAGTGGGATCTGAACTACGCCAATCCCGTGGTCTTCAACGACATGACCGACAACATGCTGTATCTCTGCAATCAGGGGGTGGATATCGTCCGCCTGGACGCGGTCCCGTATATCTGGAAGGAACTGGGGACGAACTGCCGCAACCTGCCGAAGGTCCACACGCTGGTCCGGCTGATGCGCATGGCCTGCGAGATCGTCTGCCCGGGAACCCTGCTGTTGGGCGAGGTCGTAATGGAGCCTTCCCGCGTGGTGCCGTACTTCGGGACCGTGGAGAAGCCCGAATGCCATCTGCTCTACAACGTGACCACTATGGCGACCATCTGGCATACGGTCGCAACGAAGGACGTCGCCCTGCTGCGGCATCAGCTCGGCCAGGTCTTTGCCCTGCCAGGCGAATATACCTTCCTCAACTATCTGCGCTGCCACGACGATATCGGCTGGGGCCTCGACTACGATTTCCTGGAGAATTTCGGGCAGAAGCAGGTCCCGCACAAGAAATATCTGAACGATTACCTGACGGGCCGCTGGTACGGCAGTCCGTCCCGCGGCGAACTCTATAACGACGATCCGGTCCTCGGGGACGCCCGCCTCTGCGGCACCACCGCCTCGCTCTGCGGCGTGGAAACGGCGCGCCGGGAGCGCGATCGGGACATGCTGGCCTGGGCGCTGCGTCTGGACGAGATGCTGCACGCCCTGATCTTCACCCTGAGCGGGATCCCGGTCCTGTACAGCGGCGACGAGATCCTGCAGGAAAACGATTACGGCTATCACGAGGATCCGCTGAAAGCGGCGGACAGCCGCTTCCTGCACCGCGGCGATATGGACTGGGAGAACGCCGCGAAGCGAAAGGATCCGGCGGCCCCGGAGGGCGATTTCTTCGCCCGCCTGAAGCGGCTGGAAGCGCTGCGGCGCGCACACCGCGTCTTCGACGGACAAGCGGACGTCTGGACCCTCAGCACCGGCCGCGCGGGCGTGCTCGGCATCGGCCGCTATAAGGACGGGGAAAAGCTGGCGGCGCTGTTCAACTTTACGGCGGAGGAGCAGACGGTTCTGCTGGCGGAAGAGGGAGACTTTACGGATCTGATCCGCGGACAGCGGCAGGATAAGACGGCCGTCACGCTGCCGGCGGGCGGTTTCCGCTGGCTGCTCTGCGACTTTGAAAAGGAGAAATAAACCTATGAAGCGGAAGCTGATCTTTCTGGATATCGACGGGACCCTGACGGTCCCCGGCAGCAATGTGCCGCCGGAAAGCGCCGTGGAAGCGGTGCGGAAGGCCCGGGCCTGCGGCCATAAGGTCTTTCTGTGCTCCGGCCGGAATCCGGGCATGCTGGCGCCGGTCCTGGTCTACGGCTTCGACGGCTACGTGGGAAGCGGCGGCGGCTACGTGGTCTGCGGAGATCAGGTGCTGTTCGACTGCCCCATGTCGGAAGAGCAGCGGGTGAGCGCCATGAAGTTCCTCGCAGAAGGCGGCGTCTTCCGCACCATCGAGGCGCGGGACGCGGCCTACGGAGACCGGGGCATGGCGGAATTCCTGAATAAGACCAGCGGCGGCAACAGCGAGCTGGTCCGCTGGCGGAAAGCGCTGGAGGAGGATCTGAACATCCGGCCGATGGAGGAATACGACGGACGGCCGCTGTACAAGATCGTCTTCATGTGCGAACGGAAAGAGCAGCTGGATGCGGCCAGAGCCCTGCTGGAAAAGGACTTCGAATTCCTGGTCCAGGATCTGGCCGCCGCCAACTGCCTGAACGGAGAGATGATCAACCGGAAGTTCGACAAGGGCAGCGGCGTGCGGCAGATTGCGGAAGCGCTCGGCGCCGATCTTTCGGATACCATCGGCTTCGGGGACAGCATGAACGATCTGGAGATGATCCGGACCGTGGGGACCTCCGTCTGCATGGGGAACGGAAGCCCGGCCCTAAAGGAGATCTGCGGCCTGGTCTGCCCCGCGGTGGAGGAGGACGGCCTGGCGAAGATGTTCCGCCAGCTGGGACTGGACCGGTAAAACGCATTTCCGCCTGCGCCAATAAACAGAAAATAAAAAAATGATGAAAGAAAAATACCCGCCGGGTATTTTTCTATTTACAAGCAAAAGAAAATCCGATAAAATAACAGTATCTGTTTGATTTCGGATAACAAAATAAAAGGAGAGTATCACTATGGCCCTCGATTACCGCAAATGCGCGGAAGAGATCTTTTCTCACCTCGGCGGCAGAGAAAACATCATCAGCGCAGCTCACTGCGCCACCCGTCTGCGGCTTGTCATCGCGGATAATTCCAAACTTGACAAAGAAGCGCTGGAGAACGTGGAAGGCGTCAAAGGAATGTTCGATTCCAACGGCCAGCTGCAGCTGATCATCGGAACCGGTACCGTCAACAAAGTCTACGATGAATTCCTGGCCGTGACCGGAATGACGGCGGCCACGAAGGATGACGTCAAAGCGGCAGCCGCTTCCAAGATGCCGCTCTGGAAGAAGATCCTCAAGACCCCCGGCGACGTTTTCGTCCCGATCCTGCCGGCTATCGTGGCCTCCGGCTTGATGATGGGTATCGTGGAAGCAATCCCCAAGTTCATCCCGTCCTTCGGCAAGAGCGACTGGTTCTCCTTCCTGGACCTGGTCGCCAATACGGCCTTTGCCCTGCTGCCGGTTCTGGTAGCCATTTCGGCGGCCCGCGTCTTCGGCGGCAACATTTTCCTGGGCGCCGTCATCGGCATCATGATGGTCCATCCGGCCCTCCTGAATGCCTGGAACGCCGGCTCTGCGGAGGCCATCAATAAATTCTTCGAGATCGATACCGGCGTGATACCGACCTGGAAACTGTTTTTCTTCAACGTGCAGAAGGTCGGCTATCAGGGCCACGTCATTCCGGTCATCCTGGCGGTGCTTCTGATGTGCACCATTGAAAAATGGCTGCATAAGCACGTTCCGGAGATGATCGACCTCTTCGTGACCCCGCTGGTGACCGTCGTGACCACGGCCTTCATCACCTTCACGATCATCGGCCCGGTCTTCGCGGTCTTTGAGAACTGGGTGCTGGCCGGCGCGCAGTGGCTGATCTCGGTCGGATACGGCATCGGCGCGGCCATCATGGGCGCGATCTACCCGCTGACCGTCGTCATGGGCCTGCACCATATGTACAACGTCATTGAGGCCGGCATGATCTCCTCAACCGGCGTCAACACCTGGATGCCCATCGCCTCCGCCGCGAACTTCGCACAGTTCGGCGCCTGCCTTGCGGTCGCGATCAAATGCCGCAACCAGAAGACCAAATCGGTCGCGCTGCCCGCTTCCCTGTCCGCTTCGCTCGGCATTACCGAGCCGGCGATCTTCGGTATCAACTTCCGCTTTATGAAGCCCTTTATCGCCGGCATGATCGGCGGCGCCTGCGGCTCGCTGTTCGCCTCCTGGATGACGGCGACCAACGCGGCCGGCCAGACCGTGAAGTTCGGCGCCACCACCTACGGCGTAACCGGTATCCCCGGCATTCCAGCCATCAACAACATCCCGATGTATATCGTCGAGCTGCTGATCGCGTCCGGCGTGGCCTTTGCCATCGCCTGGTTCATCTGGAAGGAAGAGGAACCGAAGAAAGCCCCGATCCCGGATCTGTCCAAGGTCGAAGCGGCCGAAGAACCGGCCCCTTCCGTGGTCCGCTGCGCGGCCGGCGAGATGCTCCAGCCCTGCAAGGGCAAGGTCATTGCCCGCGAGGATATCCCGGATGAGACTTTTGCGGCCGGCATCCTGGGCGAAGGCATTGGCGTGGAGCCGGAAGAAGGGATCGTCGTGGCTCCCTTCGACGGCACCGTGACGAGCGTCTTTGATACGAAGCATGCGATCACGCTGGAAAAGAACGGGATGGAAGTCCTGATCCACGTCGGCGTCAATACCGTCAACATGCAGGGCGAAGGCTTCACCGCTTTCGTGGAGGAAGGCGCAGAAGTCAAGGCCGGCCAGAAGCTTCTCGGCTTCGACCGGGCAGCCATTAAGAACGCCGGCTACAGCGACGTCGTCGTTATGCTTTTAACCAACTCGGACGACCTGGATGGCGTCGAGTGCGGTTTACTGTAATACAGAAAATGGAGGAATCATTATGAAGTCTTTTGAGTACACCATCACGGATCCCGTCGGGATCCATGCGCGTCCCGCCGGCCTGCTGGTAAAGGAAATCAAAAACTTTGCCGGCACCACCGTCACCATCGTCAAGGGCGAAAAAGCCGTCAATGCCTTAAAGCTGATGGCCCTGATGCAGATGGGGATCAAGAAGGGCGACACCATCACCGTTCAGGTGGAGGGAGCCAATGAAGACAGCGTCGCCGCTGCCATCGAAGCATTCCTGAAGGCCAACCTGTAAAGGGACCTGCCGGTACGGCTGCCGTTAAGCGACAGCCGTACCGCTTTTTTGAAAGGAGCATTCCGTATGATTACGATTCAGGGCAAAGGCGTATCCGCCGGCGTTGCCATAGGACCTTTATATTTTTACCGCCGCGCCAGGAACACCCTGCGCCGCTACGAGGTGGAAGACCGCGAGGCGGAGTGGAACCGCTTTAAGGATGCGCAGGCCAAGGCCGTGGAGCAGCTGGGCGAACTGGCGGAAAAAGCCAGGATCGAAGCCGGCGACGAAGCGGCCATGCTGTTTGAAACGCATCAGATGATGTGTGAAGACATGGACTATGAGGAGGCCATTGAAGGCTTTATCAAGGAGAGCGGGCTCAACGCCGAAGCCGCCGTGACGGATGCCGGCCTGATCCAGGCGGAAGCGTTCGCGGCCATGGACGACGATTATTTTAAGGCCCGCGCGGCGGACGTGAAGGATATTTCCGGCCGCATCGTCGGGATCCTTTCCGGCGTGGTGCAGGGCGGCATCGATTCCCCGGTCCCGGTCATCCTGGCTTCCGACGATCTGGCGCCCAGCGAGACGGTCCAGCTGGACAAGAGCAAGATCCTGGGCTTCGTGACCTCCGGCGGTTCGGGGTCCAGCCATACCGCTATTCTGGCCCGCACGATGGGCATCCCCGCGATCATCGGCGTGGGAGAGCAGCTGAAGGAAGAATATGAAGGCCGCACGGTCATCGCCGACGGCGGGACCGGCAGCGTCATCGTGAATCCGGACGAGGCGACAACGGCGAAGCTGATGGCCAAGCGCGCGGAACTGCTGAAGCGGCAGGAGCTCTTAAAGCAGCTCAAAGGTCAGCCGAACGTGACGAAGGACGGCCAGAGCATCCGCATCTACTGCAATATCGGCAATCCGGAGGACGTGATCCCGGTCCTGGAGAACGACGGCGGCGGCATCGGCCTGTTCCGCAGCGAATTCCTGTACTTAAACTGCGATGACTTCCCCACCGAGGAATACCAGTTTGAAGCCTACAAAAAGGTCCTTTCCGATATGGGCGGCAAAGAGGTCGTCATCCGCACCATGGATATCGGCGCCGACAAAATGATCGGCTATTTCAACCTGCCGAAGGAAGAGAATCCGGCGCTGGGCAACCGGGCGCTCCGTATCTGTCTGAACCGGCCGGAGGTCTTCCATACGCAGCTGAGGGCCCTTTTCCGCGCTTCCGCCTATGGACGTCTGAGCATCATGTTCCCGATGGTCACGTCCGTCTGGGAGGTGCAGGAAGCGAAAAAAGCCTGCGAGCAGGTAAAGAGAGAACTGACGGAAGAGGGAATTCCCTTCTCCGACGAAGTGGATCTGGGCATCATGATCGAAACGCCGGCGGCAGCCGTCATCAGCGACCGCCTGGCGAAGGAGGTGGATTTCTTCAGCATCGGCACCAATGACCTGACGCAGTACACCCTGGCCTGCGACCGCCAGAACAACGATCTGGGCCGCTTCTTCAACGCGCATCATCCGGCCGTGCTGCGGCTGATAAAGCTGGTGGCGGAAAACGCTCATAAGAACGGGATCTGGTGCGGTATCTGCGGCGAGCTGGGCGCGGATCTGGAGCTGACGGAGACCTTCCTGTCCATGGGACTGGACGAGCTCTCCGTATCGCCGCGTTCGGTCCTTCCGCTGCGGCAGAAGGTCCGCGAGACGGAGGTGGCAGCCTGCCGTGAACGCCTGATGGGCGAGCTGATGAGCGATCAGATCAGTCTGTAAACAAAGCGGATGACCCGGGGCTGCCGCCTCACGCGGCAGCCCTTTTTCAGGAAGATAAGCCTATGAAGATCTGCGTATTTTCGGACTCTCACGGGAGTTCTTTCCCTATGAAGGAGGCTATCCGCCGGGAAAAACCGGATTTCGTCTTCTACCTGGGAGACGGAGAGCAGGATCTGCCTGCGCTGCGGCAGGCGTTTCCGGATCTGCCGATAGAAGCTGTCCAGGGCAACTGCGACTTCCGGTCGGGACTGCCTTCGGAACTGGTCCTGACGCTGGGCGGCGTCCGCTTCTTCCTGACGCACGGCCACCGCTACGGCGTCAAAACGGACCGATGGCTGGAATCAGTGAAGGCCGCCGCCCGGGAGAACGGGGCGCAGGCGGTCCTCTTCGGGCATACGCATGAAGCATTTATGGAGTGGGACGGCGAACTGCTGATCCTCAATCCCGGAACGGCCAGGGGCTACAGCCCCGGCGGCGCCGTTCTGGAGATCCGGGACGGGAAGATCCTGCCCCGCTTGATCGATCTCTGACAGGGGAGAAGTGATATGACTGAGAAGATGACGGACGTAACGGCACTGGGCGAGCTGCTGATCGACTTTGTACAGAGCGGAAGCGGACCGCAGGGAAACCCGCTTTTTGAGGCGAACCCGGGCGGTGCGCCGGCGAACGTGCTGGCTATGCTGGGAAAGCTGGGCCGCCGCTGCGCTTTTCTGGGAAAAGTGGGGCGGGATGCCTTCGGAGACCGGCTGGAAAAAACGCTGAAGGCGCTGGGCATCGATACGGAAGGCCTCTGCCGGGACGAGCGGATCCCGACGACGCTCGCGATCGTGCACACGCTGCCCGGTGGGGACCGCGAGTTCAGCTTTTACCGCAAGCCCGGCGCGGATCTGATGCTGCGGCCGGAAGACCTGGCGGAAGAAAAGCTTGCGGGCTGCCGCATCTTTCACTTCGGGACCCTTTCCCTGACGGACGAGCCCTGCCGCAGCGCCACGAAGAAAGCGGTGGAGCTGGCACGAAGCGCCGGCGCCCTGATCTCCTTTGATCCGAATCTGCGCCTTCCGCTGTGGGAGAGCGAAGAGGCGGCGAAGGAGCAGATACTCTGGGGAATGGCGCAGGCGGACGTCGTAAAGATCTCGGACAACGAGGTGAGTTTCCTGACCGGAACGGAGGATTATCCGGCCGGGGCGGCGCAGCTGAAGGCGCAGTTCCCGAATATCCGCCTGCTGGATCTGACGATGGGAGCGGAGGGCTCGCAGGCCTTCTACAAGAGCGGAAGCGTCTTTGAACCGGCACTGCATCTGGGAGGCGTGATCGAGACCAGCGGGGCCGGCGACACCTTCGGCGCGCTGATCCTCAACTTCCTGCTGGATCACGAGCTGGGATCGCTTTCGGAGGAGGATCTGCACCGGATGCTGAAGACGGCGAACGCCGCCGCCTATCTGGTGACGACGAAGCGCGGCGTGATCCCTTCCCTGCCGGAAAAAGAGGATATCCGGCGGCTGCTGGAGGAAACGGAGCGGAACTGAGACGGACAGAAAAAGCCCCCGGCGTGCCAAACGCGCCGAGGGCTTTTTGCGTGTTTTACTTACCGCAGCAGGGCAACGGCTACGTCGTTCACGTTGGTCCCGGTCGGGCCGGTGATGATGAGTCCGCCGATCTTCTGCAGGGCATGGTAGGCATCGTTGTCCTTCAGGACCGCGTCGATGGAAAGACCCTGTGCCGCCAGTTCCGCGCAGCTGTCGCCGTCGCAGTAGCCGCCGGCCGCATCGGTCGGACCGTCCGTCCCGTCGCTGCCGACGGAGAAGACGGCCGCGTTCTTCATGCCGCTGATGCCGGCCGCCGCCGCCAGGGCCAGTTCCTGGTTCCGGCCGCCCTTGCCGTGGCCGGTCAGCCTGACCACGGTCTCACCGCCCGCGATAAAGGCCAGCGCTTTGCCGTCGCCTGCGTGCGTCTTCAGGATGGACGCCAGGAAGCTGCCGGCTTCCTTCGCCTGGCAGCAGAGCTGATCCGTCAGCAGGATGGGCTCATATCCGAGTCCGGTGCAGACCTTGGCCGCTGCCGCGCAGAGCTCGCGCACGCTGCCGTTGATCTGCGTGTTGACGTTGTCCAGCGCCTTCGGAGTCTCGACCTTCAGAAGCTGCGCCGCCGCTTCGGACATCTTGAGAGAGTATTTTTCCGCGATGCGCCGGGCGTCGGTGTTGGTGGACGAATCCGGGCAGGCGGGGCCGGAGGCGATCATATCCAGCGGATCGCCTAAAATATCGGACAGGATCACGGCTTCCACCCGGGCCGGGGAGCAGAAGAGGGCGAAACGGCCGCCTTTGACCTGCGAGAGACGCTTGCGGATGGTGTTGATCTCCACGATGTCCGCGCCCGAGGCGAGCAGCTGGTTCGTGATATCCTGCAGCTCTTCGCCGGGGACCAGAGGCTTTTCGAAGAGGGCGCTGCCGCCGCCGGAGAGCAGGAAGAGCACCGTATCCTCCGGCTTTAAGCCGTCCACCAGATTCAGCGCGGCCTGCGTCCCCTTAAAGGAGTTCTCATCCGGAACGGGGTGGCCGGCTTCATAGCAGTCGAAGTTCGCGATCGGCCCCATCACGTGGTCGTACTTGGTCACGACGACACCCTTTTCGATCCGGCTGCCCAGACAGTCGGATGCCGCCTTGGCCATCTGCCAGGCGGCCTTGCCGGCGGCGACCAGCAGGACCCGGCCGGGAAACTGTTTGCCCTCCAGCGCGCGCCGGACGGCTGCGTCCGGCTGGACCGCGGCGATGGCTTCCCGTACGATGGCGTCCGCGTGAGAGCGTAATAATTGATTCATAGTCTGTTCTCCTTATTTTGGAAAGTCAGCAGAAAAGGCAAAAAAGAGGCGCGCCGCTTTGGGCGGCGCGCCTCCTCGTCATTTAGAAGATCAGGCTCAGCACGAAGATCTCAATGATAGCGGCCAGACCGATGACCAGGGTCATCATGGTCTGGGTCTTGTAGCCTTCCTCCGGTTTCATCTCACCGAAGTTGGTCACCACCCAGAAGTAGCTGTCGTTGGCGTGGGAGACCGTCATGGCGCCGGCGCCGATGGCCATAACGACCAGGGCGATCTCAACCGGCTTCACAAAGCCAAGCACGCTCAGGAGCGGCGCCACGATGCCGGCCGTGGTGGTGATGGCCACGGTGGAGGAGCCCTGCGCCGTCTTCAGGATCGCCGACAGCAGGAACGGGAAGAAGATGCCCATGGTCTGCAGCACGTTGGCGTTTGCCTTGATGAAATTCACCATATCGGAAGAGGAGATGACCTTGCCCAGCACGCCGCCGGCAGCCGTCACGAAGAGGATCGGGCCGACCGTCTTTAAGGTCTCGTTGGTCAGGTTGTAGAAATCCTTCTGCTTGCCGGTGGTGAACAGAAGCACGATGGCTAAAATGGTACCGACGGCCAGAGCCATGACGGGCGTGCCAAGGAACAGGCACAGATCGTTCAGGCCGCTCTGCCACTTGGCCATGGTCGCGATGGAGGAAAGAGCCATCAGCAGGATCGGGACCACCAGGGGAGCGATCGCCAGCCAGCCGTTCGGCAGCTTGCCGTATTCCGCTTTCAGCTCCTCGTAGGTCTTGACGACCTCGCCGTTGTCGGTCAGTTCATCCGCGCTCTTGATCTTGCCGCCGATGATCTTCGCGAAGATCAGGCCCGCGATCAGCGGAAGGATGGAGCAAAGAACGCCCATGCCGATGACCAGCAGCAGGTAGTCGCCGGCGCCTAAGGTCTGGGCCGCCGCGATGGGGCCGGGCGTCGGCGGGATGAACACGTGAGAGATGTACAGGCCGCAGGACAGGCATACCGTCATGGCGACGCTGGAAGTGCCGGTGCGCTTGACCAGAGCTTTCCGGATCGGGTTTAAGATAACGAAGCCGCTGTCGCAGAAGACCGGGATGGAAACGACCCAGCCCATCAGTTCGATGGCGAGGCCCGGATTCTTTTCACCGACCAGCTTGATGACCATATCGGCCAGCTTCAGCGCAGCGCCCGTCTTTTCCAGTACGGAGCCGATGAAAGCGCCCAGGATGATCACGATACCGATGGAAGTGAAAGTGCCGGAGAAGCCGGCCCCGATGATTCCGGGGATATCGGTGAGCTTGATGCCGGCAATGATTGCCAGCACGAGGGAAATGCCCATAATGGCCAGGAAGGGATGGACCTTCAGCTTGGAGATGAGCAGGATCATGGCGACGATCGCGATGACAAAGACGATGATCAGCGGAATGCCAGTCATAAAAAGTTCCTCCTTACGTTCCTGATTTACGTTTTTTTAAGCGTAAATTTATCTCTGCTTTATTTTCTCATGTCAGAGGCGGAAAGTCAAGCGGAACAGGCGCATTTTTAGAGGAAGAAAAGAGAAGAATCCGCCGGAGTTTGCAAAGAGTCAACAGTTGTGTTAATATATTTATATATACAGCGGCAGGCCGCCGCCGCGCGGCAGGGGAAAGACCATGCAGACCTCACAGTACCTAATGACCGAGGGACCGGTCCGGAAAAAGATCATCACCTTTGCGATACCGGTCTTCATCGGGCAGCTGTTCCAGCAGCTGTACAATACGGCCGACTCGCTGATCGTCGGGAAGCTGATCGGAAAGACCGCGCTGGCGGCCGTGACCTCGGTCGGCTCGCTGGTCTATCTGATCGTCGGCTTTTTTATGGGCTTTTCCATGGGCGCCGGCGTGGTGATCGCGCGGGATATCGGGGCGGAAGAGCACGAAGAGACTTCGCGCTCCGTGCATACCACCATGGCGATGGGCCTGGCGGCCAGCGTGATCATGACGCTGCTGGGCGTATTCCTGACGCCGCTGATCCTGACCTGGATGGACACCCCCGCGGACGTCTTCCCGGAGGCGGAGCTGTACCTCCGCGTCTACTTCCTGGGCAGCACCGGCCTGGTCTTTTACAACCTGCTGGTCGGCATCCTGCAGGCCAGCGGCGACTCGCGGCATCCGCTCTACTATCTGGTGTTCTGCGCCATCCTGAACGTCGTGCTGGACTATTCCTTCATCCGTTTCTTCGGCATGGGCGTGGAAGGCGCGGCGCTGGCGACGATCCTGGGGCAGTTCTTAAGCGCGGTGCTGGTACTGCGGCGGCTCTTAAGGACAGAGGAATCCATCCGCATCGAGCCGAAAAAGATCCGCTTCCACGGGGAAAAGCTCAGGCAGATCATCTTTATCGGCCTGCCGTCGGCCCTGCAGGCCTGCGTGATCGACCTGGCCAATATGATGATCCAGGCCTATATCAATTCCTTCGGTTCCGCGGCTATGGCGGGCATCGGCGCCAGCACCAAGCTGGAGGGCTTCATTTTCCTGCCGGTCACGGCCTTCTCGATGGCGCTGTCAACCTTTGTGGCACAGAACCGCGGCGCGGGCCGGAAGGACCGGATGCGGGAAGGCATCCGCTTCGGCCTGATCAGCGCCGTGCTCGTGGTCTTTGCGGTCGGAACCCTGAATTATCTCTTCAGTCCGACGCTGGTGGGCTTCTTCAATTCCGAACAGCAGGTGATCGATTACGGCACGCTGCGCAGCCGCATCTGCAGCTTTTTCTTCTGCCTCTGCGGCTTTTCGCACGTGTCCAGCGCGGTGATGCGGGGGCTCGGCAAGCCCGTCGTGCCGACCGTGGTGATGCTGGTCTGCTGGTGTGCGGTCCGCGTGATCACGCTGCTGACCATCGGCCGCTTCTGGCACGAGATCCTGCTCGTCATCTGGCTCTATCCGATCACCTGGAGCTTAAGCACCATCGTGTACGTGTTTTACCTGCGGCATCTGCGCCGGCAGGAGGTTTTCTGATCCCGGGGAGTAAGGGGAGAACAGGAGGCGGAGAATGCTCTGGAACTGCAAAAACGGCTGCGTAAAGCTTGAAAACGGGACGATGGATTACGTCTCCTTCGGCTCGGGCGGGAAAAACCTGATCCTGCTGCCGGGCCTTTCGGACGGCCTGGCGACGGTGAAGGGAAAAGCCCTGCTGCTGGCGGGGCCGTACCGCCTGTTCTTTAAGGAATACACGGTCTGGATGTTCAGCCGCCGGAACGAGCTGAAGGAAGGTGTTTCGATCCGGGACATGGCGGCGGACCAGGCGGCGGCCATGGAGGCGCTGGGGATCAAAAAAGCTTCGGTCTGCGGCGTCTCGCAGGGCGGCATGATCGCGCAGGTTCTGGCCGTCGATTTCCCGGAAAAGGTGGAGAAGCTGATCCTGGCGGTCACGGCGCCGTCGGCGAATGAGACCGCCAGGGAATGCGTGGAGGACTGGATCCGCATGGCGGAGGGCGGCGACCACAAGAGCCTGATGATCGATACGGCGGAGAAGAGTTATTCGCAGGCGAAGCTGAAGAGCTACCGGAAGCTGTACCCAGTCCTGGGAATGGTCGGAAAGCCGAAGAGCTATGAACGCTTTCTGGCGAACGCGCGGGCGATCCTTGGCTTTGATGCGACGGGAGATCTTGGAAAGATCGCCTGTCCGACCCTGATCCTGGGCGGGGAGGAAGATAAGATCGTCGGGGCCGAGGCTTCGCGCGAGCTGCACGAAAGGATCCCCGGCAGCCGGCTGTATCTTTATCCGGGACTCGGCCACGCCGCCTACGAGGAAGCAAAGGACTTCAACCGGCGGATCTGTGTATTTCTGAAATAAGCCGGGCCAGAAGGGGACGGTTCCTTTCGGCCCTTTTTTGAAAATCTTTTTAAATTTCGCTTGACAGAGACAGACTATTACTGTAGTATAGACTACGGCGATAGTCTTTTTCGCGCAAATAGAGGTTTTAGATGTGGACAACAGGATCTTTGACAGTGAATTAAAGCTGATGGAGCTGCTCTGGGAGCGGGACGGGAAAGCCGTCACCGCGAAGGAGCTCAGCCTTCTGGCAGAAGAGCGCATCGGCTGGAACAAGAACACGACCTATACGATCGTAAAGAAGCTGGTGGAGAAGGGCTACGTGGAGCGGCTGGAGCCGGGCTTTGTCTGCCGGGCGCTGATCAGCCGGGAAGCCGTGCAGCAGCGGGAAACGAACGGCCTTTTAAACCGTCTGTTCGGCGGCTCGCGGAAAGCGCTTTTCTCCGCCCTGCTGGAGGATGAAACGCTTTCCGAAGGCGAGCTCAAGGCGCTGCGGGAGATGATCGACAACAGGTGAGAAAGATGCTGGGCGAGCTATTTTACTGGATCTTTAATATGAGCCTCATCGCGTCGTTTATGGGCTGCCTGGTCCTGCTGCTGCGTCAGATCAAAGCCGTGCCGCGCCGGATAAGCGTTTTTCTGTGGCTCGTTCCGTTCCTGCGGATGTGCGTTCCCTTCGGCATCGGAAGCCGCTTAAGCCTGATGTCGTTGCTGGCCCGGTATACGACCAGGACCGTAACGGTCTGGCAGCCGGCAGATCCAATCTCTTTTTCCTTTATGAACGTTATGATGGGGGCGAACGAGTATTTCCCGATCACCTATAAAGTACAGCTGCTGGAGCCCCTCTTCCGGACGGCGGGCGTGATCTGGATCATCGTCACCCTGGCGATCCTGCTGGCGTTGGGCATCCTGTATGCCGCAACATGCCGGGAGATCCGGGATGCGAGGCGTCTGGAGGGAAACGTGTATCTGTCGGAAAAGGTCTCAGGACCGGCGGTGTACGGGATCATTCGCCCGAGGATCGTCCTGCCGGCCGTGATGGAAGGACAGGACCTGACGTATATTCTGCAGCACGAAAGGACGCATATTAGGCGTGCGGACAACCTCTGGCGGCTCCTGGGTTTTTTTGCGGCGGCGCTGCACTGGTTCAATCCGCTGTCCTGGATCTTTCTGAAAGCCTTTTTGGGCGACCTGGAGCTGGCTTGCGACGAGAGAGCCGCCGCAGCTTACGGGGAAGCGGAGAGAAAGGCGTACGCGCGGACGCTGCTGGCCTGCGCGGAACAGAAGAGCGTCTTTGCCTCCGCCTTCGGCGGCGCGAAGGTCCGCACGCGCATTGAAAACGTGCTCTCGTATCGGAAAATGACGGGCGCTGCCGCAGCCGCGTTTGCCCTGCTGACGGCCGCCGTCATCTGGGTGATGATCACCAACGCCGGATAAAAGCGCGGCGGGGAGGAGAAAGCAAGATGAAGAAAATTCTGATAAAAACAGTTCGCCTGGGCTTCTGCCTGCTGCTTTGCGGAACCGCCGTGCTGCTTTCCGCCTGCGGCAAAAAAACCGACGCGGAGACGGCGGCTCAGCCAACGGCTCCGGCGCCGTCCGTATCCGAAAAGCTTTCGGAGGAGATCAAGGCAAACTGGGCAGGCTGGGACGCGAAAAGCAAGCTGCAGCAGGCCCTGAGCAGCACGATGCCCGGCTCGGAATCGATGTACTTTTGGACCTGGGATAACGCGGTGGCGTATCTGGGTTATTCGCCGTGGAATCCGCTGGAGGAAGCCGGCTTTCTGGAAAAAATGAATACAGCCGGGACGCCGATCCTGCCGCTCGGCGGAGACACACTGGAGCACGCGGTCCTTCGCTTCCAGGGGGACCGGGACGGCTCGCTGACGCAGATCAGCCTCCAGGCCGGCTACAGCACGGCCGACGGCACCGTGCGGGTGATCCTGACGGCGGAGTTGATCCGGGGGACGGCCTGCAGCGAGGAGGCCGGCAGGCAAATTCCTTTGAAAGGGAGCATAACGGGGAAGGAAACGCGGGATGAAAACGATAACTATCAGGCGGTGAATCTGTATTTCGACCGCGAAAACGTGTTTTATACCATCCGCCTGATCGCGGGAAAGAGTTCGACGGAAAACGCGGCGCTGGAGGAGACCTATGCGCTCATTCTGGCGCTGATCCGCATCAGGCTCGGAGGAATCAGTACGGAGGAGGGGCAGATGCAGACGGCGGATCCGAAAGAAAACGGCGTTCCGGAAAATTGGGACACGCTGGGCTTAAGCGAAAGCCCGGAGGCGGTGCTGGAGACGCTGATGAGCGAAAACGTGGTGATCCAGAAGGACAGCGGCCTTCTGTCCGGGCGCGGCCTGTGGGAGGCGTTTTACGAAAAAACGCAGAAAGGCGAGCCGGCTTCGGTGCTGCTGGTGCATTACTATACGGAAAACAACGTGCGGATGGCTTTCGAGTATTTTGAGACCGAATATCCGAAATATCCGCAGTGCTTCCTGGGCCGGCTGGATTTTGACGGGACGCTCTATCATTACGTCGTACGGAAAAGCGATAAAGCTGAGATCGAAAGCGGCGACGACGTGACGTTCCGCTATCTGAAATGCTTTACCGGAGAAATGCCGGCGCAGGCCGTTTACGACAGCTTTCAGCGCTACGTGCTGGTCAACGACGAGTCGCTGACCTGGGACCGGCTGGAACGGAGCCTCTTCAGTTCGTATTCCGGGGACTCGGTCGGGTTCCGTATGGTGGTCTCGGAGTATTTTACGGAATCCGGGGATTTTCCGGCCGCCTACGTGCCGGACGAAGAGGAGCTTTCCTGCTGGTATCCGCAGTACGGCGTAAGCACGCCCGGACGGCGGTATATGCGGGCCGCCTTAAGCGGATCCGCCCGGGAGATCTTCCCGGAGACGGCACCTGAGACTCAGTCGCTGCTGGCGCTGGCGGAAGGAGATGAGATCCTCTGGCGGAGGGAGCTGCCCTACGATCTGGGAAACATGATCAGTATGGAAGGCGGCGTGCTGGCGAGCGGCTGCGTGATAGGGGAAGACTACAGTTCCGGAAGGGTCTATGTGGAGCGCTGGGACGGGGCAGGAAACCGTCTCTGGCAGTGGACGGCGGAGAATCCGGAGCAGTATGACTGGATCCTGCTCGCGGCTGAGGAAACGAACGGCGTCGTTCGCTGCCTCTTCTTGGTGCATCAGTGGCGGAGCGGTATCGGTTTTGCGAAGGTCCTGGTGATCGGCGAAAAGGGAGAGCTCCGGGAGGAGCGGCAGGCGGAGATCGGCAGTCATACCGTCTATGCGGCGGCCTTTCACGGCGATGACGCTATCCTGGCGCTTTCCGCCTGGCAGGGAAAAGACGGCTATGCGCTGGTGCGGATGGACCGGGCGGGAAATCTTTCCGAAGCAGTGCGCCTGCCCCGGGCGGAAGAAGAGTGGATGACCATAGAAAGCCTCACCGTCCGGAACGGAACGCTGTACGTTTCGCTGACGTACCGGCTGGAAACATATCCTGACGCCGGCGTGCGGGAGATCATGACGGAGACGTTGGATATCCCGTACGGAGAGATCCGGCCGTCAGAGGAACTGACCCGGCTGGTCCGGAAGCGCTACCGGGCCGAACTGCGGGCGGCCGTGCTCCCGGAAAGTGGGCTGCCGTCGGCGGAGCAGTTCCGTGTTGTGTACGGGCGGAAGGGCGTTCTGGGAGACCGCCTGTCCGTGGATGAGACCGGGACGCTCTGCTGGGATATCCGGGAACCGGAGGGTCTGTATGCGGCGCCCTGGGCGGATTCGTTTTCGATCGGTGGGACCTGCCGGATCTACCGGCTGGGCTTTGCGGGAGACGTTCCGGAATGGATCATGCCGACGGATCGGAAGACGTTCTTCCGGGAACTGTAAAAAAATCCCCTCCCCGGAATCAGGGGAGGGGATTTCTCCTTTATTCCTTAACTTCTCCGCCGGCTTCCCGGACCGCGGCATGCGCGAGGATCAGCGTCGGATCCAGGCAGGCGAAGGGGGTGCTTTCATTAAAGGCCAGCGGCAGCTCCGTGCAGGCCAGAAGGAAGACCTCGGCGCCTTCGCCTTTCAGCCGCTCCATCTCGGGGTACAGCTTCTCCGGGTGCGCCGGCTTTCCGGCCTTCACTTCATCGTAGATCAGGTGCATGAGCGCCCGGATGCCTTCTTCGGAAGGCTTGAGGAGCCGGATGCCCAGGGCGTCGAAATACGGATCGTAGATGCAGGACCGGATGCAGCCCTCGGTCGCGAGCAGGGCGGCGCAGCGGATCCCCTTTTCCAGGCAGGTCTTCGCCGTCAGCTCCGCCATGTTCAGGACCGGCAGGTCCGTGCGCCGGCAGAGGCCGCCGTAATAATGATGCGCGGAATTGCAGGGCATGATCAGCAGATCCGCCCCCTGCGCCTCGAGTCTTGCCGCGGATTCCGCCATGGGCTCCAGCGGCGCGTCGCTCCCGATCAGGATGTGCGCGGTCCGGTCGGGGATATCCGTGTTGTTGTCGATCAGGACGTGGATGTGCTCCTGATCGGTGTCCGCCTTCGTGCTGTTGATGATCTTGATGAACAGATCGGCCGTGGCCATAGGGCCCATGCCGCCGATGATACCGATGACTTTTCTTCCGTGGATCATTGTTTTTCTCCGTCTCTGTTTATGCCTTCCCTTCGCCGGGGAGGGTATTTTTATTCGGCTGCCTTCAGTGCTGAGGCCATATCGATCTTCGAGAGCTTATGCATCATGATCAGATAGACCAGCACGGAGAAGAGCAGCGTAAAGCCGATGGCCCAGAGGAAGCTGGGGAATTTGACCCGTGCTTCGAAATGGACCAGATCGACCTGGATAGCGCTCATAACGTAGGTGTTCAGCAGGATGCCGAGCGGCACGCCGAGCAGTGCGCCCAGCCCGGTCAGGAGGATGTTCTCCCGCAGGATATAGATGGCGGATTCGCCGGCGTAGAAGCCCAGGACCTTCACGGTGGCGATCTCCCGCATGCGTTCGGTGATATTGATGTTGATCAGGTTGTAAATGACGATAAAGGCCAGCGCCGCCGCGCAGATGATGGTCAGCAGCACGATATAGATCAGGTTGTCCATGATGCTGCCGATACGGTTCCTTAAGAGGCTGCCGGCGGTCACGTTGGTGACGCCCTCCGCGCTTAGGAGACGGGCCGTGGCGTCGCCGGCACCCTCGCGCTTTAAGACCAGCGCGTCCTTCTTGGCGGGCGCGGCGCCGGTGAGCATCTCAAAAGTCTCGTCGGAGATGATCAGATAGTTGTAAATGTAGTTGTCGAAAACGCCGCTGACCGTCAGCTCGTATTCGGTATCGTCCAGCTTGAACACGATGGCGTCGCCCTCTTTTACGCCGAGCGCGCCGGCCAGGCCGTTGTTGACGGCTGTCTGCCCGCGGCCCGGGAAGGGAATCTCCGTCTGGCCCTGGTGAAGGTGGAGATAACGGGCAAATTCCTGGCCGCTTTCCGCGGACAGCAGATAGGCGGACTTTTCTTTTTTCTCGGAACGGGCCGTCACGGACTGGCTGTATACGAACGTGGCGTCGCCCGAGAAGCGGCGGGCCGTCTGCAGGAAGGCCTCCCGGAGTTCTTCGTCCGGCGCCTCCTGGAAGGTGACGTCATACTCGTAGAGGGTGATCTCGCCGTACTGGTAGCCGACCACGTCCTGGATGGAATCGCGGATGCCGTAGCCGGTGATCATGAGGGCGGTGCAGCCGGCAACGCCGAGCAGCATCATCAGGACACGGCTGCGATATCGGAAAATATTTCTCATCGTAACCTTCCACATGAAACTTAAGCGGTTCCATATGAAGGGAATTTTCTCCAGAAGCACCCGCTTCCCGAGTTTCGGCGCCTTCGGACGGAGGATGGCGGCAGGCATGGCTTTTAACTGGCCGTGCAGGGAGAACCAGGTGACCAGCAGCATGGCGGCCAGATACAGGGCCGTGACGATCCCGTACAGCGGCCAGTCCAGGAAGAACAGAAGGCGCGGCGTAAAGCTGTAGATGATGCGGTACGCCTGCCAGATGATCTGCGGGAAGACGAAGCTGAAGAGCGGCACGCCGATGCCGCAGCCGAGGAAGGTAGCGGAGCCGGCGTAGAAGAGGAATTTGTTCATGACTTTCCGCCGGGAATAGCCGAGCGCTAAAAGAACGCCCAGCTGGCCGCGCTGCTCGTCGACCATGCGGGCCATGGTCGTGACGCAGATCAGGGCGGCTACGGCGAAGAAGAAGACGGGGAAGACCTTGGCGACGCTGCTGACGATCTGCGCGTCGCTGTCCAGGCAGGCGTAGCCGATATTCGACCAGCGGCCCAGCACGTAGGCGGCAGGCTCTTCCAGCTCGCTTAATCTGGCCCAGCCGTCGTCCAGTTCTTTCCGGGCGTCGGCCAGCTCGGCCTCCGCTTTGGCGAATTCCTCATCGGCTTCGGCTTTGGCGGTCTCCAGATCCAGGACGCCCTGCTCATATTCCGCGCGGCCCTCCTCCAGCTGCACGGCGGCCTCGGCCAGCCTGGCCTCGGCGTCGGCAAATTCTTCCTGCACTTTGGCTTTCTCGTCGCGCAGCGTCTGTTCTCCGGCGAAGTATTCGTTCCAGCCGTCGTCCAGTTGTTTGCGGGATTCGGCCAGCTGAGCCCGCGCCTCGTTCAGCTGCACGCGGGCGGCGGCGAGCTGCTTGCGCGCGCTTTCCAGCTGGCTCCGGATCTGGGGCCCCTGGTCGGAGAGCTGCTGCAGGATGCCGGCGGCTCCGTCGTACAGGGCTTTGGTGCTCGCGAGCAGGCTGCGCAGGGAATCGGCCAGCTCGCCGTTTTCGAGGGTGTCCTTCGCCAGCTGCAGCGCTTCGATGCTGCTGCGGAAGTTTTTCACGGCCTGCGTTTCGCCGAAATAGGCGCCCAGCCGGTCCGCCAGGACCTGAGAGGAAGCGATCAGAGCGGTCAGAGAGCGGTTCAGATTCTCGCGGCTTTCTTCCCACAGGGTCTTGACGGCCTGCAGTCTTTCTTCCGGCGTCATCAGCGAATCCAGCGTGATCTCGGAATAATTTGTGAGCAGCTCCGTGATGCGGCCCCGGACGTCTTCGGCGTCGTTGCGGAACGCCACGTACTGGTCCAGCAGGTTCAGAACGCCGGAATACTGCTGGACGGAATTTTCATACTGGGCCAGGCCGGCCGAATAGGAGGCCTCGCCGGCTTCGTATTCGGCCAGGCCTTCGCCGTAGGCTTTTTCTCCGTCGGACAGCTGCTGCAGGGCGTCGTCCAGCTTCTGCTGCGCGTCGGCGAACTGCGCCTCCGCTTCTTCCTTGCCCGCGGCCAGCGCTTCGGCGCCTTCGTCATATTCTCTCTGCCCGTCTTCCAGCTGTCCGGCGGCGTCGGCCAGCTCCTGTTCGCCGTCGGCGATCTGCTGCAGGGCGTCGGCTTTTTTCTCTTCGTACTCGGCCAGGCCGTCGGCGTATTCGGCCTCGGCATCCGCTAAAACCTGGCGGTTCTCCTCATAAACGGCCCGGAAGCGATCGTCGGCGATGCCCTCGGCCAGCGGCTTTAAAAGCGGCTCCATGGCGTCCGCGCCCGCATCGTATTCATCGGTATAGATGCTGCCGAAGAAGCCGCCGCTCACGTACACGGAGGTGAGATAATCGGTGGCGAAGCCTTCCGGCAGAAGATAGGCGAAAGCGGCGACGGCGCCGGTCCCGAGCGCGGAGCTGCCCCGTTCGAAATTCAGATAGAGAGGAGAGGTGCAGAAGCCGGTCACGATATAGCTGCCGTGCGTAAAGAGAGAGCGGGTATCTTCGCTGTTGAGCTCCGAAATGAGGACTTCGTCCCCCAGCGCGAAGGAGCGGCTCGCGGACGCATCCAGAAGGATCTCGTCGTCCCTCTCGGGCAGACGGCCTTCGGTCACCGTTACCAGATTCACTTTTTTCGGCAGGGAATAAAAGCGGATGACCTGGTCGTCCTCCAGGAAGGAGACGAGGGCGTCGTGCTGCTTCGAGCCTTCCGCCGCCACGATCCACGCCTGCCCTTCGAGCTTTTCGGCGGCGTCTTCCTCCAGGCCGAGGGTGGAGACCAGCTGGAAATCGAAGAAGACGGCCTTCTTCAGATAGTCGTCCGCCGTCAGGATGATCGCGTCCCGCGTGCCCCGCAAGCCCGCAAAAAAGCCGGCCCCCAGCATAATGATTCCCAGGATGGCCAGATATCTTCCCGGCGACCGAAAGATCGTCCGGAGCGTATTCTTGCGGAGCGCGGACTTGCTTTTTACCATTCGATCTCCTCGATGGGCATGGGGTTCTCATTCAGCTCCACGGCGCTGACGGTCCCGTTCTTGACCCGCACGACGCGGTCCGCCATAGCGGTCAGGGCGCTGTTGTGGGTAATGATGATCACGGTCATACCGGTCTCGCGGCCGGTATCGGCCAGAAGCTTCAGGATGGCCTTGCCGGTCTCGTAGTCGAGGGCGCCGGTGGGCTCGTCGCAGAGCAGAAGCTTCGGATTTTTCGCCAGGGCGCGGGCGATCGCCACGCGCTGCTGCTCGCCGCCGGAGAGCTGGGAGGGGAAATTGGACAGACGGTGTCCCAGCCCCACCTTTTCCAGCGTGCTCTTTGCGTCAAGCGGCTTTTCGCAGACCTGGGCCGCCAGCTCCACGTTTTCCAGCGCGGTCAGGTTTTCGATCAGGTTGTAGAACTGGAAAACGAAGCCGATGTCCCGGCGGCGGTAGGTGATGAGCGCGCGCGGAGACAGGGCGGAGATGTTCTCCCCGTCCAGAAGGACCCGTCCGCCGGTCAGGGTGTCCATGCCGCCCAGAATGTTGAGCAGCGTGGTCTTGCCGGCGCCGGAAGGCCCCACGATGACGCAGAGCTCGCCTTTTTCCACGGTAAAACTGACGTCGTGCAGCGCAGGGATCTCCACCTCTCCGGATTTATAGATCTTGCTGACGTTCTCAAAACTGATAAAAGAAAACATATTCCACCTGATCCCGGGATTTGTAATAAATCATTTTAGCAGTTTCGCCTGCCGAAGTAAAGTAAAATCCGTCGGATCATTTATAAACGAAAAATGAAAAGGAGGACGGCCGATTTCCGGCTTCTTTTTTTCCGCGTACTGTGATATAATACCATCGACTCTTCATAAACAGAGGAGGAAGGAAGAACATGAGCAAGATGAAAAAATTGCCGGCGCTTCTTCTGGCCATGGTACTGATGCTCTGCGCCTGCGGCTCGGAACAGCTGCCGGAAGGAGTTGACGTGGACTTAAGCCGCATGAGCGGCACCGTGGTGTACGGTAAGGTTTACGATATGGTCAACAATGGAAAGAACTATCAGGACAAGATCGTCCGCATGCAGGGCGCGATGTCCACGATCGACGTGAAGGAAAAAGGTAAGGTCGTGGATACGCTGTATTCCTGCGTGATCTTTGACGCGGCCGGCTGCTGCTCCCAGGGCATCGAATTCGTCCTGGCCGACCAGAACGCGGCCTATCCCGCGATCGGAACGGAGATCACCGTGGAGGGCCGCTGGGACTGGTACCAGCTCTACGGCCTTGACCGCTACCGCCTGCTGGACGCCAAAGTGATCAAGTAGAAACTTTCTGAAGGAACACCGAAACCGTATGACCGAATCCACTCTGCAATGGTTTATGAATCTGCTGAGCGGCATGCCCAATCAGCTGATCGTTTTTATCGTATCCATGGTCCCTATCGTTGAGCTGCGCGGCGGCCTGATCGCGGCGGCTCTGTTAAAGATGCCTCTCTGGGAAGGCGTCTTTTTCTGTCTGCTGGGCAACATGGTCCCCGTCCCCTTCATTCTGTGGTTTATCACCCCCATCTTCACCTGGCTGAAAAAGACGAAGCTCTTCCGGCCGCTCGTGGAGAAGCTGGAAGCGAAATCCATGGGCAAGAGTGAAAAGATCCAGAAGTACCAGTTCTGGGGCCTCGTGCTTTTCGTAGGCATCCCGCTGCCCGGGACCGGCGCCTGGACGGGCAGCCTCATCGCCTCGCTGCTGGATATCAAGCCGAAAAAGGCCCTGCCGGCCGTCTACATCGGCCTGCTTCTGGCAACGACCATCATGTGCATCATCACCTACGGGATCCCCGCCCTGGTGAGATCGTTTTCGTAAGGGAGGGCTGAAGAATGAGCCTGACGGAACGGCTGGAAAAATGCTATCAGATGTGCGACCTGATCACGGCCGCCGAGGTCAGCGATTCCGCGAACCGGAATCTGCGGAGCCTCCTGCGGGTCGATCTGGTCAATTTCTGTGTTTATCTGGCTTACGCGGACAATATCATGAGCCGGGAGGAGGAGACGCTGATCCGGGAGACCTTTGATTATCCTCTGAACTGGGCGAACCGCTCGGACGCGCTGAACGCCCTGAACAAGGAAGGCGGCTTCGCCAAAAAGATCCCGACGGCCATCAAGTATTTTATCCTCGCGGACGCGGGGCGGCGGATTAAGAACGATCCCTTCCGCAACCAGAAGACCGCGTATCTGGTCCAGACCTACGATGAGATCGGCCGCGCCATGGCCGCGTTGAGCAACGATGCGGAGGTCGGCAAGGCCGCTGACGCCTACGTCAAGATGCTTGACAAGTTCATCGAGGGCTACGGCCTGTTCCGCAACAAGAACGTCCGCATCAGCGGCGGAAAGCCCGCGAACACGTCCGGGACCCCGGTCAAGCCCGTCAACGTTTCCGGCAAGCCGGGCGGACCGGCTTCGGCGGCGGCGGACCGTCCAGGCGGCGGAAGCACTGCGGCGGGAACGGCCCAGAACGCGGAACCGCCCGCGCAGCAGCCTCTGCCCGAGCTGGACCAGGCCCGCATCGACGAAATCATGAGCGAGCTGAACCAGCTGGTGGGCTTAAAGACCGTAAAAGAGGAGATCTTCCGCCTGGTGGACCTTCTGCGCGTGCAGCGCATGCGCAGCGAGGTCGGTCTGCAGAACAAGGGCACCTCGCGGCACATGGTTTTCTACGGCAACCCCGGCACCGGCAAGACCACCGTGGCGCGCCTTTTAGCGGATATCTACCGCGAGCTGGGCCTGCTTCCGACCGGCCAGCTGGTGGAGGTGGACCGCTCCGGCCTCGTGGGCGGCTACGTGGGCCAGACCGCCATCAAGACCAGCGAGGTCATCGACCAGGCGATGGGCGGCGTGCTGTTCATCGACGAAGCCTACACCTTAACGGCGAACAAGGGCCAGAACGATTTCGGGCAGGAGGCCGTGGACACGATCCTGAAGGCGATGGAAGACTACCGCGACCAGATGATCGTGATCGTGGCGGGCTACACCGAGCTCATGAAGGAATTTCTGGAGACGAACCCGGGCCTCAAGTCCCGTTTCAACTATTTTATCGAATTCCCGGACTATACGCCGGAGGAGCTGGTGGCGATCCTGGAGCTGCAGTGCAAAAAGAATGAGTACACGCTCTCGGAGGAGGCGAAGGAGAAGGCGGTGCGGATCTTTACCGAACGCTGCGCCAACAAGCCGGAGAACTTCGCCAACGCCCGCGAGGTCCGCAACTTCATGGAAAAAGCCATGCTGAACCATGCGGGCCGCGTCACGAAGCTGCCGAAAAAGGCCCGGACCAAAAAGGTCCTGAGCCAGCTGGAAGCGGAGGATCTGGGAGAACTATGAGAGTCCTTGTCATCGGCGGCGGCGCGGCCGGCATGATGGCGGCGCTTGCGGCGGCGGAAAACGGCGCGCAGACGGTCCTGCTGGAAAAGAATGAAAAGCTGGGCAAAAAGCTCTTCATTACCGGCAAGGGACGCTGCAACCTGACCAACGACGCGGAGCGGGAGACGTTTTTCGCACATATCCTGCGGAATCCCCGCTTCTTATATTCCGCCTACAGCCGCTTTGACAACGCCGCGATGATGGGGCTGATGGAGGACGGCGGGCTGCGCCTGAAGACCGAACGGGGCGGAAGAGTGTTTCCGGCCTCGGACAAGTCCTCCGACGTGATCCGCGCGCTGGAACGCCTGCTGGAAAAGGCCGGCGTGAAGGTTCGCCTGAACACGGAGGTCCTTGAGCTGCTGACGGAAGAAGAGCCGGCCGGAAGCAAAACCGGCCGCATCGTCACGGGCCTTCTGGTCCGAAGCGGCGGGAAGAAAGAAAAGCTGAGCGCGGACCGGGTGATCGTCGCGACCGGAGGCTTAAGCTATCCGGCCACCGGCTCCACCGGGGACGGCTACGAATTCGCGAAGGCCTGCGGCCACGGCGTGACGCCGCTCAGCCCTTCGCTGGTACCCTTCGAAGCGGCCTTCGAGGGGGAGGCCGGAAAGAGGCACAGCCCCGCGGATCTGATGGGCTTAAGCCTGAAAAACGTCTCCCTCAGCGCCTTCCTGAAGGGGAAAAAGGTCTTTGAGGAGCAGGGCGAGATGCTCTTTACGCACTTCGGCGTCAGCGGGCCGCTGGTGCTGTCCGCCTCCGCCGTGACCGGCGAAGGGATCGCGCTGAAGAAGGAAGAAGCCCGGCTGCTGATCGATCTTAAGCCCGCCCTCTCGGAGGAGCAGCTGGAAGCCCGGCTGATCCGCGACACGGAAGCGGCCGGCGCGAAGTCCCTGCACACGCTGCTCGGGGGCTATCTGCCCAAGGCCCTGATCCCGGTCGTCCTGACGCAGGCGGCGCTTGACGGCGCGGCGAAAGCGGCGGCTTTGAGCAAAAAAGACCGCGCCGCCCTGATCCGGAGCCTGAAGGGCCTGCCGATGAAAGTGACGGCTCTGCGCGGCTTTCCGGAAGCCATCGTCACGCGGGGCGGGATATCGGTCAAAGAGATCGATCCGAAGACCATGGAATCCAAACTTGTCAGAAACCTGTTCTTTGCCGGCGAGGTCCTGGACCTGGACGGCACGACGGGAGGCTATAATCTGCAGATCGCCTGGACGACAGGCCGGGCGGCGGGAATAAGCGCCGCTACAGAAAAGAAGAAAGAGGAACCCAGCATGAACACCAATCGCAACATTGCCATCGACGGACCGGCCGGCTCCGGCAAGAGCACCATCGCCAAACGGGTCGCGAAGGAGACGGGACTGATCTACGTGGACACCGGCGCGATGTACCGCGCCATGGCGATCTACTTCCTGCGCAGGGGGCTTTCCCCGGACGACGAGGCCGGCATCACCGCCGCCTGCGGGAAGGCTGACGTGACGATCGGCTACGAAAAAGGCTCGCAGCAGGTCTACCTGAACGAGGAGAACGTGACGGGCTTCCTGCGGGAGGAGGCCGTCGGCCAGATGGCTTCCGCTTCTTCGGTGTATGCGGCGGTCCGGGAAAAGATGAAGACCCTCCAGCAGCGGCTTGGCCGGGAAAAGAACGTGGTCATGGACGGCCGGGATATCGGCACCGTGATCCTGCCGGACGCCTTCCTGAAGATCTACATGACCGCCTCCGTGGAGGTCCGCGCGAAGAGACGCTTCGAGGAGCTCCTGGCCAAGGGACAGTCGGCGGATCTGGCCGTGGTGGCGCGGGAGATCAAGGAACGCGACTGGCGGGACATGCACCGCGATATCGCGCCGTTAAAGCAGGCGGAGGACGCCGTGCTGCTCGACACCTCCGACATGAGCATCGAGGAAGTGACGGAAACCGTCCTGAAGCTGTACCGGGAGAAGCAATGAACCGTGTAGAGACCTGTGAACATGCCGGCTTCTGCTTCGGCGTGGAGCGGGCCGTGGCGCTGGTGGAGCGGCTGTTAGAGGAGCTGGGAGCGAGCGATGCGAGCGGTTCCGATAACAAACGCGATGCGTTTGTTCGTCCTCTTTACACCTACGGCCCCATCATCCACAACGAGGCGGTGGTGGAGGACTTCGAGGCCCGCGGCGTGAGGATCCTGGACGGGCCGGAAGCGTTAAAGACCGCGGTTCCCGGCACTCTTGTTATCCGTTCCCACGGCGTCTCCCGGGCGGAGCAGGAGCTGATGGAATCGCTGGGCTTTACGGTGGAGGACGCGACCTGTCCCTTCGTCAAGGCGATCCACCGCCGGGTGCAGGAGGCTTCCGAAGTGGGCCGCACGGTCTTTATCACGGGCGATCCCGCGCACGCGGAGGTGCAGGCGATCGTGGGCTGGTGCGAAAGCCGGCCGTACGTGATCCGGAACGAGGACGATATCCCCGATCTGGACCCCGGAACGCCCGTCACCGTCGTCAGCCAGACAACTTTTCATGTAAATAATTTTAAAAAAATAGTTGAAAACATTTTGAAAAGATATTATAATGCGTTTGTTGTGAATACAATCTGCAATGCCACACAGATCAGACAGCAGGAGACGGAGGAATTGGCGCGGAAAGCGGACGCGATGATCGTCATCGGGGGAAGCAAAAGCTCCAATACGCGTAAGCTGGTGGAAATCTGTGAGGCCAATTGCGCCAGAACCTACTATGTCCGGAATTTTGAGGACTTAATGCAGCAAGGTTTCCAACCGGTACGTTTCGTGGGCATCACAGCAGGGGCCAGCACCCCAAAGAATATTATTGAGGAGGTTCAAAATTTTGTCAGAAGTAAGTTTTGAACAAATGCTGAATGAAGAAGGATCCCTTAACCAGATACGTACGGGTGCTATCGTCACAGGCACGGTCATCGGTGTGAAGGACAATGAGATCAACCTGAACATCGGTTACAAGGCCGACGGTGTTATCACTAAGTCGGAGTATACGAATGACGCGGCACTGGACTTAAAAGAAGCAGTCCATATCGGCGACGAGCTCCGTGTAAAGGTGTTAAAGGTCAATGACGGCGAAGGTCAGGTGCTCTTATCCTACCGGCGCCTTGCCGTGGACAGAGCCTACGAGCTTCTGCAGGAGTCCTGCGAGAAGGGCACCGTCCTGAAGGGCAAGGTCTCTCAGGTCACCACCGGCGGCTTAAGCGTCATGGTGGGCGGCGTCCGCGTCTTTATCCCCGCGAGCATGGTCTCGGATCGCTTCGAGTTTGATTTAAGCCACTATCAGGATCAGGAAGTGGAATTCGTGATCACGGAATGCGTTCCCCGCAAGCGCCGGGTGATCGGCAACCGCAAGAAAGTCCTCATCGACCGCAAGGAAGCGGCCGAACAGGCTCTGCTTTCCTCCATCGAAGAGGGCATGATTCTGGAAGGCACGGTCCGCAGCCTGACGGATTTCGGCGCTTTCATCGATCTGGGCGGCGCCGACGGTCTGCTGCACATTTCCGAGATGGGCTGGGGCCGCTACGAGCATCCGAAGAAGGTCTTCACCGTCGGTCAGAAGGTGGAAGTCTTCGTGAAGAGCATCAAGGGCAAGAAGATCAGCCTTTCCATGAAGTTCCCGGATCAGAACCCGTGGCTGAATGCGGATGAGAAGTACGCGATCGGCAACGTGGTCAAGGGTACCGTGGCCCGCATGCAGGATTTCGGCGCTTTCGTACAGCTGGCGCCCGGCGTTGACGCGCTGCTGCACGTGTCCCAGATCTCTCCCGAACGCATCGAGAAGCCTTCGGACGTCCTGAAGGTCGGCCAGGAGATCGAAGCCAAGGTCGTGGAGTACGACAGCGAGAACAAGCGCATCAGCATCTCCATCAAGGCGCTCGAGATGGACCGGGAACGGCCCGCCGAGACCCCGACCATTGAGATCCCCGCCGAGGTGACGGCTGCCGTCCAGAACGGCGCGGAAGCGGTCCAGACGCTGGCCGACGTCCTTCCCGAGGTTCCGGAAGAATAAGAGGACAGGAATTCTGTAAAAAAAGCAGGGGTGACCCTGCTTTTTTGCTTGGCAGAAGAGGGATTCGGCAGCCGGCGGACATTCGTAAAAAAACCTTGATTTTCTCGCCGCTTTGCGGTATTATGTTCCTGTACTGTGGGTACAGGGAGGTTATTATGCTTTCTTTCAAAAAATATATCGTTCCCGTCCTGGTCCTGCTGCTGGCGCTGACCGCCTGCAGCAATGACGCGACACCGACCAGCACGGCGGATCCCTCACAGCCGCCCGCCACGCTGCCCTTCAATCCGTCATCCCATACGTCGGTCCAGACGACGGCGCCGTCCGAGGCCGTAACGGCGGAACCGACGACGGAGGAACTGCCGGCAGATTATCCTTTCGAACCGGTCACGAGCGGTATCTACGTCACGCGGGACGGAGGGATCAAGAGCGCGGAGCTGACGGATTTCGACAACAGCGCCTTTGAAACGGCGCGCTACAGCGAAGCCGAACTGAAGCTCTTCGTACAGAGCCGCGTCAAAGCCTACAACGAAGCGAAGCAGCAGGAAGCGATCACCGTCGATCTGCTCCAGGTCAAGGACAAGATCGCCGAGCTGATCCTGAATTACGCGACCTTTGACGACTTCATGACCTTCCAGGGCTCGGACTTCGGCGTACGTTCGCTGACGCTCCTGACCCGGGAGAACGCCATCCGCAACTACGATATCCGGGATCTGAAGGACCCTTCGGGCAGCTCCGTAGACCTTCTGACGGCGCTCCGCCAGTCCGATCTGCACGTCCTGGCCATCAGCGGCCGGGTGCATGTGACGGTGAACGGCAATATTACGGCTCTTTCGGAAGGACTGATCCTGACCGGAGTCAACTCGGTGCGATGTGACAGCGACCAGGCGGTCTCCTTCATCATTTTCCGCTGAGTCCTGATAATTGAAAGCTTTCGGTACGGGAATGGGCGGACCACTCCCGTATTTTATACAAAACGGAACAACCCTTCAAAGGAGAAAAAAACGATGGAAAAAACGATGGACAAGATCGTGGCGCTATGCAAATCCCGGGGCTTCATTTTCCCCGGTTCCGAAATATACGGCGGCCTGGCCAACACCTGGGACTACGGCCCGCTTGGCGTCGAACTGAAGAACAATATCAAGAAGGCCTGGTGGCAGAAATTCGTGCAGGAGAACCCGTACAACGTGGGCCTGGACGCCGCCATCCTGATGAATCCGCAGACCTGGGTGGCAAGCGGCCATCTGGCTGGCTTCTCGGATCCCCTGATGGACTGCCGCGAGTGCCACGAGCGCTTCCGCGCGGACAAGCTGATCGAGGACTGGTGCGCGGAGAACAGCTTTGCCCTGCCCAAGCCCATCGACGCCTTCTCCCAGGATGAGATGAAGGCATTCGTGGAAGAGCACGCGATCCCCTGCCCGACCTGCGGCAAGCACAACTTTACCGATATCCGTCAGTTCAACCTGATGTTCAAGACCTTCCAGGGCGTCACCGAAAACAGCAAGAACACCATCTATCTGCGGCCGGAGACCGCGCAGGGCATCTTCACGAACTTCGTGAACGTGCAGCGCACCACCCGCAAAAAACTGCCCTTCGGCATCGGCCAGGTCGGCAAGTCCTTCCGCAATGAGATCACGCCCGGCAACTTCATCTTCCGCGTACGTGAATTCGAGCAGATGGAGCTGGAGTTCTTCTGCAAGCCCGGCACCGATCTGGAATGGTTCGACTACTGGCGCGCCTTCTGCAAAAACTGGCTGCTTTCCATCGGCTTAAAGGAGGAGGATATCCGCCTGCGCGACCACGATCCCGAAGAGCTGGTATTCTACTCCAAGGCGACGACCGACTTCGAATACCTCTTCCCCTTCGGTTGGGGCGAGCTCTGGGGCGTGGCGGACCGCACCGACTACGACCTGACCCAGCACATGAATACCTCCGGCCAGGATATGACCTACTTCGATCCGGACACGAACGAACGCTACGTGCCGTACGTGATCGAGCCTTCGCTGGGCGTGGAGCGCAGCGTCCTGGCGGTGCTCTGCGGCGCCTACGACGAGGAAGTATTAAATGCGGAAAAGAACGACGTCCGCACGGTCCTGCACTTTAATCCGGCTATCGCGCCGGTCAAGATCGCGGTGCTGCCGCTCTCCAAGAAGCTGAGCGAAGACGCGGAGAAGATCTACGGCGAACTGTGCAGATACTGGAACTGCGAATACGACGTGACCGGCAATATCGGCAAGCGCTACCGCCGGCAGGATGAGATCGGCACGCCTTACTGCGTGACCTACGATTTCGACTCCGAGACCGACGGAGCCGTCACCATCCGCGAGCGCGATACCATGGACCAGGTCCGGATCCCGGTCGCGGAACTGAAAAACTGGTTTGAGGATAAATTCCGTCTGTAAGAGGCGGCTCCGGAAAGGAGACCCGGGATGAAAAAAGTATGGACAGGCTTTCTTCTGGCCTTCCTGCTCGGCCTCGGCTTCTGGTCTGTTTCCATCCGCGCGGATGAGGTGCAGCAGCGCGAGAGCGAAGTACAGGAAATAGAAGAGAACATCAAAAAAGAAGAAGAGAGACAGAAACGGGCGGAGGAAAACGCCGCCTGGGTCCGCTATCTGCGCAATAAGCTGCAGGAAGAGCTGGACGTTGCCCAGGCCGAGCTGAACGTGATCCTGGACGATCTGACGGAGCTGAACCGTCAGGCGGAGGACGCGGACGCTTCCGTGAATTACTATCTGGAACAGCGGGTGGAATCCGAGGAACGGCTCGCGGAGCAGAAGGCCGCCATGGCGCTCCGGATCCAGTACAGCTATGAACAGCCGGCCACCTCCTACTGGGATCTGCTCTTCGGGGCAAAATCGCTGGGCGAGATCCTGAGCAAGGCGGAATATATCAGCTCCATGTCCTCTTATGACAAGGCCATGATGGAGGAATACGAGGCCACGCTGGCCGAGTGCTCCGAAAATCTGGACCTGATGGTGGCCGAACAGGCGCGGCTGGTGGATCTGCTGGCGCAGTCCGAGGAGAAGGAGGCGGAATATACCGCCAAGACCGAGGAGATGCTGGCGAAGATCGCGCAGTACAACGCAAGCGCGGCGGAGTATACCGAGCAGGCCGAAGCCTATGCCGCCGAGGTCGCCGAACAGCAGGAAAAGCTGGTCGTGGCGCAGGAAGCCGCCCGCAGGGCGGCGGAAGAGGCCGCCCGCCGCAAAGCGGAGGAAGAGGCGGCCCGGAAGCGCGCCGAAGAGGAAGCGGCCCGCCAGCGGGCGGAAGCTGCCGCGAAGGCAGCGGCGGAAGAAGCCGCCAGACGCGCTGCGGAAGAGGCGGCGCGGAAGAAAGCGGAGGAAGAGGCGGCCGCTGCGGCGGCCAGAGCCGAGCAGGAACGGATCCAGCGGGAGCGGGAAGAGCTGCTGGCGCGGACGGCTGAGGAAAAGCGCGCCGCACAGGAAGCGGCCCTGATCGCCTCCGACAGGCGTGCGGTCGGCTCCATCATCATCGATCCGGATCTGATCAATCCCTCCGGCTATACGAACCTGCAGCTCCTGGCGGCGATCATCGACTGCGAGGCCGGCGGCCAAACCTACGAAGGCAAGGTCGCGGTGGGCAATGTCATCATGAACCGGATCCTGGATCCGCGCTTCCAGACGACCATATACGACGTGGTCTACGGTCCCGGCCAGTTCTCCCCGGTCAAGAACGGCTTCCTGGCCCGGAAGCTGGCGCAGGGAGCGACGGAGGCCTGTTACGAGGCGGCCCGTGACGTGCTGGCCGGCGTGTGGGTCATCCCGAAGGAATACCTGTATTTCTGTACGCCGGAAGTCTTTGCCAAACGGCCTCCGAAGCGCTATACAAGCGCGATAACGGTCTGCTGGCACGTGTTCTACTATTAAACTTCAGCTGCCCGGCACGCGCCGGGCAGTATCAAAAGGACCATTTATGAAAATCTACAATACCTTATCCAGAACCAAGGAAGAATTCGTCCCGATCGAACCCGGCAAGGTCCGGATGTACGTCTGCGGCCCCACGGTCTACAACCTGATCCACATCGGCAACGCCCGCCCCATGATCTTTTTCGACACGGTGCGGCGCTACCTGGAGTACAAGGGCTACGCGGTCAACTACGTGTCCAACTTCACCGACGTGGACGACAAGATCATTCGCCGCGCACTCGAGGAGGGCGTGGAGTCTTCCGTCATTTCTGAACGCTACATCGACGAATGCAAGAAAGACATGGCGGGCATGGACGTTAAGCCCGCCACGAAGCACCCGAAGGCGACGGAGGAGATCGGCGGCATGATCAAGATGATCCGGACGCTGATCGAAAAAGGTTACGCCTACGAGGTGAACGGCACCGTGTACTTCCGGGTCCGCCGCTTTGCGTCGTATGGCAAACTGTCCGGGAAAAACCTGGACGATCTGATCAGCGGCAACCGCGCTCTGCTGGTGACCGGCGAGGAAGAGAAGGAAAACCCCGGCGATTTCGTGCTCTGGAAGCCGAAAAAGGAAGGCGAGCCCTTCTGGCGCTCCCCTTGGGGCGAAGGCCGGCCCGGATGGCATATCGAATGCGCGGTGATGTCGAAGAAATACCTGGGTGAGGAGATCGAAATCCACGGCGGCGGGGAGGACCTGATGTTCCCGCAGCACGAAAACGAGATCGCCCAGAGCGAAGCGACTTCCGGCAGGA
>JAEEUR010000091.1 GCA_016290595.1 Lachnospiraceae bacterium
CTCAAGCTTATCCAGCAGGGAAAGAACGTCCTCCCTGTTTTCTTTTTGCCCGTCCAGATGGATCGGGAACACGATGTTCTCGTACGCCGTATATTCCGGGAACAGGTTGTAGTCCTGGTACACGAAGCCGATGCGGCGTCTCCGGAAGGCGGCCAGCTCCGCGTCCTTTAATTGCGAGATATTCCGCCCCTCTATCCGGAGCTCGCCGCCGTCGGAGACGTCCAGCGTCGCCAGGATCCGGAGCAGTGTTGACTTGCCCGAGCCGCTCTTTCCGGTAATGGCGACGAATTCGCCCTTCCGGATCGTCAGAAACGTCTCTTTTAAGGCGTAGACCGGCTTTTCTCCGGGATAGGTTCGGCTGATGCCTCTGGCTTCCAGAATGATATCGTTGTTATTCATACTTGTAGTTCCTTTCGAGCGTGCGGGTATCCGGGATCCGGCTGTCAGTCTTCCAGACCGCGATAATCATCACGAGGACGGGGATCAGAAGCAGCAGCCAGGCGATATCATCCAGAGTGAAGAAAAATGCCTGCAGCGTCAGCGGATCCTCCCGTATTGAGTAAATGTGCTGGGTCGTTCTGCTGTACTTGCCGTGATCCTCGCCGACGCTTAGCAGAGACCGCTCCAGAGAAAGGCTCTGATACCGGGCGATCATCTTGATCAGCAGATACAGCGGGACGGAGAAGAGCAGCGGAAGCGCCTGCACAAGGGCGTCGCGGCGTTTATCCTTCTTCATCTGCCTGTCGGAAAGACCGCTTCGTTTTAAGGCCGCACAGGACCCGGCCAGACGGAAACGTTCCTCTTCGGCGATCGCGGAGCGTACGAAGAGATAAAGGATCAGCAGGACCGCCGACACAAAGCCGTACAGCAGGATCGCCTGTACCATCGCGTCTTTTGCTTCGCGGATCTTTTCCATGCCGCTGGAATAAGTGATACCGTTTCTTGCGCAGAGCGTGGCCAACGCGGCCAACGTGTTTTCGCGGTCCGCCATTGCGTTGAATCGGATCCTGAAATAATTGCAGCCGAGCGTCCTGCCTTCTTCGGCGCGCACCTTGTCCAGAATGGTTTCCGCACCAATCAGTTTCAGCATGCAGGTAGCTCCGTCAACGGGAAGCGATTGGACGTTCTGAAGGCCTGCTTCTCCGTAAGGCACGATCCCCGCCACCGTAACCGAAACGGGCTCGTTATCCGTTACGATCCGCAGCTGCGTGCCCGTCCCGATTTCAGACCCGAGGTCTTCCCAGTAGTTGAAACGGTTTTCATTCATTAAATTCAGACGTTCATTCCAGCTGATATCTTTGTCTTCCAGTGCGGCTTCCGTCAGGTAATAACGATATTTGGACAGACGCTGATCCACGATCAGTATGACCTGTTCCCCGCGAAGAAACGCCTCCCGGTCCGCAACGGCCGGATCCAGATACGCCTGATAAGCATCCCAGTATTCCGAAGGATCGTCCAGCGTCTGGATCAGGTAGAAAGTCTTTTCCAGTTCCTTCTTCAGCTGACCCATGTTTCTGGACTCTCTATCCACTTTCTTGACGTTCATGACCGTAGAATCCACGGCCGTCTCAAGATAGAACAGATAGAAGGCGTCTTCGTTTTTCCCGTCCCATTCGATCCGGCGGGTTTCATCCAAGCTTGCCGTCGTCAGAGTATCGACGCCGGGCAAAGTCCGAATCTCCTTGATCAGTTCCGCCGGAATGGTTTTCGTCAGAGTATAGCTTTCCCTGGTCCCGCTGCTGATTTCCTGCATGTTCTGCTTGGTTGGCTTTTCCCCTGGCTTTGCCTTGCCGCCTTTGACGGGAACCTCATATTTATGCGAAACGCTGTCCATGACGTTTCCGGAAAACTGCTTTATCGTACGCAGCGTGGTACGGTAACTTTCAGTTTTCTCCCCGATCAGACTGAGGCAGGTGAAGAGCACAAGACATACCGCGAGACCGATCAGCTGAACGAAGAGATGAGAAAGGCGGGAGGTCCTGCGGCGGCGGATCAGGGTCTCCTTAAAGCCCAGATACGGCCGCTTACGTCCGGTTTTCCGTATGAAGCGGCGAAGAAGCGCTTTCCGCGGTCCTTTCTGCAGGGCTTTCTGGCGGATGGCGATGCCGCGGCCGGCAAAGAGCAGAAGAGCGACGAGGAGCGAGAGTCCCAGCGTCAGAAGAATGCTGAGCAGGATAACGCCGAGGGTCTTCAGGCTGAAAACATAGAAAAAGCGGATCCCGGAAATAAGGGAGACGGCCAGGACGGCGATCAGACTGAATCCGTAAGCGGAAAGCAGAGTGACGAGCGCGGCCGGCAGCGTGCTGAGCACGCACTCGTAAGAAGCCATTTTCCAGACTTCCGCGGTGGATGCGCCGATGGAGCGCATGCGCAGGAAAAACGGCCGGCGCTTGTTCAGATAGGACGCCATCAGGTAGGCCACGATAGCCGTTCCCAGCAGGATCAGGATCACGGTCATTCCGCGGTACATGGCCGCGTTGCCCCAGAAAGGATTGCTGAAAGCGGACTGATTGTAAAACGTATGTTGGCTGACGCCGGTATATTCTTCCGGACTTGCGGCAGCTGCCTGTGCCTGCTGGTTGACGCCGCCAGCGACTTCCTGCAGGAGACGGAGGCCTTTTTCCCAGACGGCCTCTTTGCCGTCTTCATGGAAAGTATAAAAGGTATAGGTGCTGCCGGTCATCTCCAGATCCGGATACTCTTCCGGATACAGGATGGCGCTGGGCAGGTCCGTGGCATTCCAGCGGGCGGAATAGCGGTCGATGGTACCGACGAGGGTAAAACGGACGGGATATAAGCTGAGTTCCAGATCCTCAGAGGTAACGCGGGGCTCTTCTGCCTGTTCACCGGAAGGATCCGCGCCGGGAATCGGCTGGGGAGAAGGGCTGCCCGGCTGCGGCTCCTGTCCGTTTTCCGCCTGTTCAGCCAGTTTTTTCTCCAGAGCCTGCTCTCTCAGTACGGCCGTATCCTCACACTTTGCCAGGAGGAAAGTCACTTCCTGACCCAGTTCGTAGCTGAGACTGAGTTTTTCCAGAAGGCCCAGTTCCATGACGATCTCGCCTGACTTTTCCGGAAAGCGCCCTTCATAGAGGGAGATCCGGTTTTCCTTTGCAAAGTCTGCCGTCATGGTCCCGACCGAGTACGAAGTCGCCAGGCCGTTGTCCAGATAACTGACGGTCAGTTCTTCCTCCGGCCCCGCGTCTTTATCGGGCAGAAAGATCGTGCTGCCGCGCAGGATCGTGCCCTGCATGTAAAGTTCGGAATGGGAGATATCCTGCTTGTTTTCTTCGCACACCAGCCACGATCCGAAGCTGCGGTAATTGAGCTCCATCTGGTAGCTGTTCATATTGTCCTGGAACAGAAGCATGAAGGCGATGAAGAAGACGGCAAGACACATCATGACCTTCATTCGGCGGACTTCTTTTTTCCGCCGGCGAAGACCGATCCTGAAAAGACCCCAGCCTTTGTCCATGATGTACCTCCCGAAGTTCTGCAAGATAGATAATTCTTTATTTGCGTTATACGGAATCTGAACGCTTCACCGGTATTTTACAGTATATAGACCCGATTGTCAAGAGGGGATGCAAAAAGGAAAAGAAGACCGCCCCGGCGAAGAGGGGCGGTCCTTACTTTCAAAGCGATTTGTTCCGGTAGCTACCGTATCTTTCTTGCTTCGAGATAGTAGCGCTTGTCCTGCGCGTGGCCCATGGAAAAGGTCTTGCGGGGCAGAACGCCGTCGGCCATGACGGTCTTGAAAAGCTGCTCCTTGCCCATCGGGGGAAGGAAGAAGCCGAGCGCCTTATCGGCCGACGCCAGACGGCGGACGGTCTCGTCGCCGTGGATGTAGTCGATCTCGAAAGGATGCTCCTTCTTGTAGGCGTCCAGGAAGTTCTGCAGCGTGCCGACAGCAAGCTGAACGGCAGGATTCGGAACCGTAACGGTGCCTTCCCGGCCGCCGAAGCACCAGCGGATCACGTGGCCTTCGCCGACGCCTTCATACGCGCCGGGATAGTACGCTTTCAGTGCTTCCAGCACTGCTTCCGGCTCGACGCCAAAGAGCACCCGGTGGATCGGCTCGAAGACGAGCGCGTCGTCATGGTTGTTGACCAGCTCCACCAGCGCGTAGCGGGCGGGAGAGGCATAAGCCGCCTCGCCGATCTTTTCCTTAAGATCCTCGAAGCAGCGCTTGGCCGTGGCCAGCGAGTGGTTGCCGTCGCCCATCGCATAGAGGAGAGGAGCGGCGTCCTTCAGGCCGTATTTGGCCTCCTGCACTTCGGGGGCTTCAAGCGCTTTTAAGGCAGCCGCGACAGCCGCCTGCTGCGCATCCGTCAGCAGCCAGCCCCTGATATGGCCGCCGCCCAGCATCAGGTCGAAATCGTAAAGCAGCCGCATGCCGTCCGTGGCCTCCGAAAGCGGCTCGATCACGGTCTTTTCCGGATTGTCGATCAGGACCATGATGTGCGGCAGCTCGATCGGCGCGTCTTTGCGGACCCTGACCCGCGGCGGGATGCGGTCCAGGACCGTGCCTTCGGTCGCGCGGATGAGCGCGCCGCTGCCGGGCGTGAAGTCGTAGCAGTCCAGATCGACTTTGCCGATCAGGCCGTGCCGGACTTTTCCGTCGCTCTGCGTGCGCTCGATATAGATAAGAGCGTTTTCATACGTGGCGAAGATGCCTTCGTCCAGATAGCGCTTCATGTTGGCGTTGATCCCGGCGATCATTTCATCCACGTTGGGCGCGTTCAGATGCGCTTCCGGCAGGATCAGGCGAAGCGTGGAAGGCGCGCCACCGACCGTTTTTTCCACCGCTTCCCAGTATTCGGGCTCAGAGGTGAACTGGTCGCAGGCCACGACCGCCCATTTCTCCATATCCGCATCCTTCGGAAGGAGGATGTCGGCGGGAGAGAAGCCCAGATTATCAAAAAGACTGTTCATATTTCATCCTCTCTGAAAAAGGGCGGACGAAACCGCCCGCCCTTCCTTTCGTTTTATTCGAAGAATTCCTTTACGATGCCGACGATCTCATCGCCGATCTTCTTCGCGCCTTCCTTGGTGCTGCCGCCGATATGCGGAGTCGGAGACACCTTCGGATGGGAGGCCAGCTCCCAGTTCGGATTCTTTTCATCCATCCAGACGTCGATGCCGGCTGCCCGGATCTTGCCGGAATTCAGGCCGTCGAGCACATCCTGTTCCACGATATTGCTGCCGCGGGACACGTTGATGAGCACCACGCCGTCCTTCATCTTCGCGATGGCTTCCGCGTCGACCAGAGGCTTATTGCCGCTCGGCGCGCAGAGGGTGATGACGTCGGACTTCGCCAGGAGCTCGTCCATGGTCACGAAATGCATGGTGTCGCATTCCACGCCTTCCGGTTTATTGCGGTGAACGACGGAGAGGACGTTCATGCCGAGCGCCTGGGCCTTGGCGCCGACCAGCCGGCCGATGCGGCCGTAGCCGATGATGCCCATTGTCTTGCCGGGCAGCTCAAAGCCGCCTTCGTAGGACTTCTTCTCCCAGCGGTGCTCGCGCATGGTATGACCCGCGATGGAGATGGAGCGGGAGCAGGAGAAGAGCAGGGCGATAGCCAGCTCTGCCACCGCGTTCGAGGAGGAATTCGGGGTATTGCGGCAGGTGATGCCCATGCTTTCCGCGTAGGGAATATCGATATTGTCCATGCCGACGCCGGCACGGATGATAAGCTTCAGCTTTCCGCCGGCCTCATCGTCCAGCTGCTGCTTTTTGACCTTGCTGGCGGCACGGATGATGACGGCGTCAAAATCTTTGAGCGCGGTGCCGAGCTCATCCAGTTCATAATGTTTTTCCACGACTTCGTAGCCGTCGGCCCGAAGCTTTGCGACGGCGGCGGCATCCACGGGATCGGCTGCCAGAATACGGATTGCCATCTGTTTTCTCCTTTCCTGACCTCTTTTAGGCGTGTTTTTCTTCGTAATCCTTCAGGAACGCGACCAGCGCTTCGACGCCTTCCTTCGGCATGGCGTTGTAGATGGAGGCCCTGAGGCCGCCGACGCTCTTGTGCCCCTTCAGGTTGTCAAAACCGGCTGCCTTGGAGGCGGCGACGACTTCGGCATCCTGCTCCTTGGAAGGAGAGACGAACGGAACGTTCATCAGGGAGCGGTCTTTCTTCACGACGGCCGCCTTGAAGAAGCGGCTGCTGTCCAGGAAATCGTAGAGCACGGCCGCCTTGTCTTCGTTGATCCGGTTCATGGCTTCCAGGCCGCCCAGCTTCTTTAAGTACTTGAAGACCTTGCCGCAGCAGTAGATGGCCCAGCAGTTCGGGGTGTTGTACAGGGACGCGCTGTCGGCATGCGTCTTGTAATTCAGGTAGGTCGGCACGAAAACGGGCAGATCGTCGCGGATCAGATCCTCGCGGATGATGACGATGGCCAGGCCGGCCGGTCCCACGTTCTTCTGCACGCCGGCCCAGATCAGGCCGTACCTGCTGACGTCGCAGGGGCGGGAGAGGAACATGGAGGACTGGTCGGATACCAGGATCTTGCCCTTCGTATCCGGCAGCTGATAATAGGTGGTGCCGTTGATCGTCTCGTTCTCGCAGATGTAGACGTAGTCCGCATCCTCCGGGATATCCAGATCGGAGCAGTCCGGGATGTAGGTGAAGTTCTTATCTTTTGAAGAAGCGACGATCTGAACCTCGCCGTACTTCTTCGCCTCGGCGATGGCCTTCTTGGACCAGGCGCCGGTCTCGATATAGCAGGCTTTTCCGTTCTTCATCAGGTTCATCGGGACCATGGCGAACTGGACGGTGCCGCCGCCCTGGATGAAGAGGACCTTGTAATTGTCCGGGATGTTCATCAGCTCGCGCAGATCCTTCTCCGCCTCCTGAATGATCTCTTCGAATACTTTGGAACGGTGGCTCATCTCCATGACGCACATGCCGCTGCCGTTATAGTTCAGCATCTCGTCGCGGATCTCCTCCAGCACGGGTTCCGGCATCATCGCGGGGCCGGCGGAAAAATTGTAGGTACGACCGTAGTTCATAGCAATTCTCCTTTTTTTAGCATTATTGGGACGGGATGAAGACATCCCTTAACGCGTACGTTTCCTTATATTTCGGATTATACTTGCAATTTTTCCGGAAATATATCATAATAGCCGCAGAAAGTATAACAATCTTGAGGAATTGCCATGATTTCGATCAACGTTTACGACGATCAGCGCGAAATGAAGCAGCATGGGAGCTTCGAGTTCCCCGTAGCAGTCTATCATTACGTGATGAGCGACTGCGTCATGGGCTATATCAACTGGCACTGGCATGAGGAGATCCAGCTGAATCTGGTGACGCACGGCGCCGTCCGCTTCTTTGCGGACGGGCAGCAGGTGCTGGTCAAGGAAGGGGACGGCTTCTTTATCAACAGCGGCCGGCTACATATGGCCAGGCCCGAGGCCGACCCGGATTCCTCCTATCTCTGCCTGGACTTTCATCCCCGCCTGATGAGCTCCTTTTCCGGCAGCATTTTTGAAGAGAAATACGTAAAGCCGTATCTGGCCGGCGACGGCCTGAATCACAGGAAGCTGAGCAGCCGCAGCAGCGAGCAGGAAGCCGTCCTGCGGCAGCTGGAGACGATAGACCGGCTGTACAGGAGCGCGGAATTCGGCTATGAACTGAAGATCGCGGCGCAGATCGCGGAACTCTGGCTCCGCCTCATCAGCCTGTCCGGAGAAGCGGCCGCTCCGACGCCGCTGCGGAGCCACGATACGGCGCAGGAGATCATCCGCTTCCTTCGGCAGCATTATCAGGAGGATCTGACGCTGAACGACGTCGGCCGCGCCGTCGGCTTTTCCGCCAGCGAATGCTGCCGCCTGTTCAAGCGCGTGACCGGCGACACGATCCTGAATTACCTGAAATCCTACCGCCTGACGCGCTCCATCGAGCTGCTGGAGGAAACGGAGCTGCCGGTGAGCCGGATCGCGCTGGAATCCGGCTTCAACGGCGCCAGCTATTATATCGAAAGCTTCAAGAAAGAGCTGCGGCAGACGCCGCTCCAGTACCGGCGGGAGCACCGGACGGTTTCCGGCTGACGGACCATCCCGTCCGGGAATTTTACAACCATCCCGTCCGGGAATTTTATAAAATCCTTGCTCCTTTTTCGGTTTTGTGCTAAAGTATTGCGGTAAATCTTTAAATAAATCATTCCAAAGGTGAACAGTATGGAAAGATACGGCGTAAACGAACTTCGCAAAATGTTTCTGGACTACTTTGCTTCTCAGGGACACCTGGCCCGGGGCAGCTATTCCCTAGTCCCTCACAATGATAAAAGCGTCCTGCTGATCCCGGCCGGCATGGCGCCCTTAAAGCCCTATTTCACGGGGCAGGAGATCCCGCCGAACCGCCGCATGGCGACCTGCCAGAAGTGCGTGCGCACGGGCGATATCGACAACGTCGGGCATACGGCCAGACACCTGACCTTCTTTGAAATGCTGGGCAACTTCAGCTTCGGCGACTATTTCAAGAAGGAAGCCATCCATTGGTCCTGGGATTTCCTGACCAACGTGGT
>JAEEUR010000092.1 GCA_016290595.1 Lachnospiraceae bacterium
GGGACCGTAGAGCTGACCTTCACCTTTGACGCAACGGCTCTCGGCGGCACCACCGTCGTTGTGTTCGAAACCGTTTACTACAATGACGTTGAAGTTGCCGTTCACGCCGACATCGACGACGCTGGCCAGACCGTCTACATCCCCGAAATCGGGACCACGGCCACCACGGATGACAGCGATGATCACGTCGGCAAAGCTTCCGGCTCTATGACTATCACCGACGTTATGGCTTACAAGGGCCTCGAAGTCGGAAGAGACTACACCGTAAAAGGTATACTGATGGAAAAGGCCACCGGAAAGGCACTTCTGATTGACGGTAAGGAAGTGACTGCTGAAGCGACCTTTACAGCGGACGCTGCGGAAGGCTCTGTGGAGCTGACCTTCAGCCTTGACGGATCTGCCCTGGCCGGCTCGACAGTCGTAGCGTTTGAGACCCTCTGCACCGAGGGAAAGGAAATCGCGGTGCATGCGAATTTAAGTGACGAGAGCCAGACGGTCTATATCCCGGAGATCTCCACGAGCGCCAAGGATAAGACGACCGGAACGGATCACGCCGAAGCCGGTACGGTCACGATCGTCGATACCGTGACCTACAAGGGACTTAAGCCCGGCAGGGAATACAAGCTCCGTGGCATCCTGATGAACAAGGCTACGAACGAGCTGATCAAGGTGAACGGTGAAAAGGTCACTGCGGAAGTGAACTTCACGCCTGAAGCAGCCGATGGGACTACCCTTCTGTCCTTCACTTTTGACGCCTCCGCCCTGGCCGGAACGACGGCAGTAGTGTTCGAGTCCGTCTATTATAACGATATCGAAGTCGCCGTCCACGCCGACATCACTGACGAGGATCAGACGGTCTACATTCCCGAAATCGGAACGACCGCCACGGCGAAGGATACCGGCAGCCACGTAACGGCAGCCGACGAAGAAGTCGTCATCATTGACCTCGCGACTTACAGAGGGCTTAAGGTCGGACAGAAATATACCGTTAAGGGTGTTCTGATGGACAAGGCCGCGAACAAAGCTCTCCTCGTAGATGGCAGGGAAGTCACCGCAGAAACCACCTTCACGGCTGATAAGGCTGACGGCTCCGTCACACTGACCTTCGCGTTCAACGGCATTGGTCTGGACGGATGCACCGTCGTTGCCTTTGAAACGCTCTGCACTGAAGGAAAGGAAGTGGCTGTTCACGCCGACATCGATGACGAGGATCAGTCCGTACAGTTCCCCGGAATCAGGACCACGATCAAGGACAAGTTAACGGGAATCGACCATACCGAGGCCGGTAAGAGCGTCACCGTGATCGATACCGTCCGCTACGCCGGTCTGATTCCCGGCAAGGAATACACCGTCAAGGGATCCCTGGTGAACAAGGCGACCGGCGAAGGGCTGGGCATCACTGCCGAAAAGACCTTTACGCCTGAGAAACCGAGCGGCGACGTGGACGTCGAGTTCACTTTTGACGCTTCGCTTCTGGCAGGCACGACGGTCGCAGCCTTTGAGACGCTGTACTCCGAGGACATCGAAGTAGCCGCACATGCCGACATCGAAGATGAGGATCAGACGTTCTGTATCCCGAAGATATCCACCAATGCGAAAGACGACGCTTCTGAAACGAAGACCATTACAGTCTCGGAAAACACGTCCGTGACCGACGCCGTCACCTATCAGGGACTCGCGCCCGGCAGGGAATACGTCCTGAGGGGCGTCCTGATTGATAAAGCGACCGGGAAGGCCATGCTGACCGACGGAAAAGAAATTACCGCGGAAATCAGCTTTACGCCGAAGATGCCGGAGGGTGAGATCGAAATAAGCTTCAGCTTCAACGCCACGCTCCTCCGGGGCAGAACGCTGGTCGTTTTTGAACGTCTGTACCTCGGGGAATATGAGGTCGCTTCTCATACGGATCCGGAGGATCCGGCTCAGACGCTTGAGATCCCGCCGGCCCCGAAGGTCCCGGATCCCGTTCCGCCCGAAGATTCTCCCGACATGGGCGAAAGAAGCGTTCTTCTGTGGTCTTCTCTTCTGTTTGTCATATCCGCGTCCGGCATCGCTCTTCTGCTGATCCGCCGGAAAAGAGGGATAAGAAAATAATAAATCACATATAAAAAAGGCTGTGAAACCCGGACGGAGGATCGATCTGACCCAATATCCGGCTTTCACAGCCTTTTTTATTTCCCGGACCGTTTTCCTGTCCGGACTTCCTTCCGCATTCTTTCCGGCCGGACCTTACAGCTCCGCTTCCTTCTCCTGCTCGTACTCCAGCACCTTGCGGAACTGGGTCTCATAGAGCTCGCGGTACACGCCTTCCTTCGCCAGCAGCTCGTCGTGCGAGCCGTGCTCGGCGATCACCCCGTCCTTGACCACCAGGATATTATCGGCCTTCAGAATGGTGGATAAGCGGTGCGCGATCACGATGCTGGTACGGCCCTTCATCAGCGTCTCCAGCGCGTCCTGGATCGCGACCTCGGAGATGGAATCCAGCGCGCTGGTCGCCTCGTCCAGGATCAGGATCTTCGGATCCTTCAGGATCACGCGGGCGATGGAGATGCGCTGCTTTTCGCCGCCGGAAAGCTTTAAGCCGCGGTTGCCGACCATGGTCTCATAGCCGTCCGGCTGTCGGGAAATAAAGTCGTGGATGGAGGCCGCGCGGCAGGCCGCCTCGATCTCCTCCTGCGTGGCATCTTCCTTCGCATAGAGCAGGTTTTCGCGGATCGTTCCGTTAAAGAGGTAGGTATCCTGCGTCACGACGCCGATCTGCCCGCGCAGATACGCCAGATCGAAGTCCCGCACGTCCACGCCGGCCACCGTCACTCTTCCCCCCTGCACGTCATACAGGCGCGGGATCAGGTTGACCAGCGTCGATTTTCCGGAGCCGGACGGTCCCACGATCGCGTACATCTTGCCGCCGGGGACCGTAAAATCGATATCCGTCAGGATCGGTTTTTCCGGTATATAGGAGAACGCTACGTGTTCGAAACGGATATCCTTGTCCGCCACCTCCGGCGTCAGGCCGTTCTCCGGAGAAGAGATCGCGATGTCGCGATCGAAGTAGTCGAAAATACGGGTAAAGAGGGCCAGCGAACGGGTGAAGTCAACCTGCAGGTTCAGCAGCGATTCCACCGGCCGGTAGAGGCGGTTGATCAGCGAGACCGTGGCGGTAATGGTACCGACGCTCAGGGTCGGATCGATGCCCTTGATGATGAACCAGCCGCCGGCGAAGTAGATGAGCAGCGGGCCGACCTGCGTGAACATGCCCATGATGACGCTGAACCAGCGGCCGCTGCGGGCTTCCTTCAGGGACATCTGCGTGACTTCTTCATTGATGTTCACGAAGCGTTCGTATTCCTGCTTTTCCCGCGTAAAGAGCTTGATCAGCATGGAACCCGAGACGGACAGGTTTTCGTTGATCAGCTGGTTCATCTCGTCCCGCTTGGCCTGCCCTTCGGTCAGCAGCTTGTAGCGCGTCTCGCCGACGCTCTTTGTCGGCAGGATCAGCAGCGGGATCACGATGATGCCCACGAGCGCCAGCGCCCAGCTCATGGAAAAGAGAGCGACCAGCGTCGTTACCACCGTCGCGACGTTGCTGACAATGCTGGAGAGTGTGCCGGAAATGACGGAGCTGACGCCGCTGATATCCGTGTTCATGCGCGTGATGATATCGCCCTGCTTTTCCGTGGTGAAAAAGGCATGCGGCATATGCTGCAGATGGTCGTACATCTGGTTGCGCATGTCGTAGATGATGCGCTGGGAGATCCAGGAGTTGATGTAGCTCTCCACGACGCCGATGACCCGGGAAAAGGTCAGGGTCACGAAGGCCGCGATCAAAAGCTGGACCAGCATGCACATGTCTTTACCGACCAGGGCTTCGTCCACGATCTTACCGGTGATGATGGACGGGAGCAGGCCGACGACCGCCGCGACCAGGATCGTGACAAAGACCAGGATGAACTGCTTCCAGTACGGTTTGAGATATCCCAAGATCCGCAGGAGCAGTTCCTTGGTCACCTTCGGTTTCTGTTTCTTTTCTTCTTCTGTCAGGAAGCCTCTCGGCCCCAGGCTGTTTCTGCCGCCCATAGCGTTTTCCTTTCCGTAAAAATCTTAAGGGAAAAGACTGTCTGTAATAGGATAATTGTAAAGTCCCGGCGGGGCACTGTCAACCGTTTTTCTGTCCTTTTCGCTTGTATTTATCCTTTCTGTAGTGTATGATGGGCGATGAGACCACAAGATATGGTGGATATCTGTTACGGGGAGACATTAGCGCCTCATGCCCGGCACGAAGTTTTTCTCACTAGTCGCTTCGCTAAATCGTTCGAAAAACTTGTCCGGCTCACTCGGCGCATCGTATCGGGTCTCACCAGTGAAATAATAAAGGAAAGACTATGAATCTCACAAACGATCATGAACCGCTGCAGGCGCAGGACTACGAAGAGCCCCGCTGCCTGCTGAATATGAATAACGGCCTGAAAAACGTTCCGGAGCGAAACGTCCCGTTGGGACGGATCGTGCAGAAGCTGGATGAGTATCTGGCGAGGGATGACTGGGCCGGGGCGGAGCGGCACTTAAATTACTGGCTGGCCGATGCCGAAGCTTGCCGGGACAGGAAGGGCGTTCTGGCGATCGAGGGCGAACGGATGGGCCTCTTCCGCAAGCGGGGACGCGAAGCGGATGCGATGAAGGCGGTGGAACATGCGCTGGCACTGATCCGGGAACTGTCCATGGAGGACAGCCTGACCGCCGCGACGACCTACGTCAATATCGCGACGGTATACAAGACCTTCGGACGCGCGGATCAGGGGCTGCCGTATTTTGAAAAGGCGCGGCCGATCTATGAGGCTGCTCTCCGTCCGGACGATGCGCGCCTCGGCGGTCTATACAACAATACGGCGCTGGCGCTGGCGGATCTGGGCCGCTATGAAGAGGCTGAGGCATACTACCGGAAGGCCCTGAGCGTAATGGATCAGGTGCCCGGCGGAGAAGCGGAGCAGGCGATCACGAAGCTGAATCTAGCAGACCTGAAGGCTGCACGCTTCGGATACGAGGCTGCGGAGGAAGAGATCCAGAGTCTGTTGGATGAAGCAAGGACGCTGCTGGATACGCCGTCTCTTCCCCGGAACGGCTACTATGCCTTCGTTCTGACCAGCTGCGCTCCGACCTTCCGCCTCTTCGGCCGCTTCGCCGACGCCGACGAGCTGGAAGAGACCGCGCAGGCGATCTACAGAAACGTCTGAAAGGAAATGCCATGAACGGACTGGAACTGGCAAGATCATATTATGAAAGCTTCGGCGCACCGATGCTGCATGAGCAGTTTCCGGCGTGGGAGGAGCGGGTCGCAGCCGGCCTTATCGGCAGCGGCTCCGAATGCTTCGGCTACGATGACGAGATCTCCCGCGACCATGACTTTGAGACCGGCTTCTGCCTGTTTATCCCCGGAGAGGACGTGATGGACCGCCAGACGGCCTTCCGTCTGGAGCGCGCCTACGCGAAGCTGCCGAAGGAGTTCATGGGATTTCAGAAAAGCCGGATCGATCCGGTGGGCGGCAGCCGCCACGGCGTGATCCGTGTGCCGGATTTCTTTTCGGAAAAGCTGGGGAGACCGGACGCGGTCCTGAGCATCGCCGACTGGCTCCGCATCCCGGAAAGCTCTTTTTTCGAGCTGAGCCGAGGAACCCTCTTCCGGGACGACAGCGGCCTGGTTAAGCGCGAACTGGATAAGATCAGCTTCTTTCCGGAAGATATCCGTCTGAAAAAACTGGCCGGCGAGCTGCTCATGATGGCGCAGGCCGGGCAGTATAATTACAGGCGCTGTGTAAAACGTGAGGACGGCGCCGCCGCCCAGCTCTGCGTGAACGAGTTCGTAAAAGCTGCTCTGCACAGCATCTTTCTGCTGAACCGCTCGTATCTGCCCTACTACAAGTGGCAGTTCCGGGCTCTGCGGGATCTGCCTTTTCTTTCCGAGCTTGCGGAGCCGCTGGAATATCTTCTCACGTCAAAAAACGACCCCGCCGAAGCGGAGGAGAAATACACGCTGATCGAAGATCTGGCCGGCGTCTTCATCGCAGAGCTGATGGAGCAGGATCTTACGAAGGCCTCCTGCGGGGATCTGGAAAAACACGCCTATTCCGTGAACGATCACGTCGCCGACGCCTCGCTGCGCAACCTGCACGTCCTGGCGGCGGTATAGAAAAAGCGCGGATCGCTGCAATGCCTGAGGAAAAATGCCATGCTGATAAAGGCAACAAATTATTCTGATCTGGATCCTGAAAAGCTGATGGCAGTCTATGCCGAAAGCAATTACGAGAACACGGATTATTTCTTTCCCGACGAAGCGGACAAGGAAGCGGCCGTCCGAAAGGTGGAAGCCGGCTTTCTGGATTTCCTGCAGAATGAGTTTTTCGTTCAGGCCGAAGCCGCTTACTGGATCCTGGAGAAAAACGGCGTCTGGGTCAGTGCGCTAAGGACCTGTCAGATTCAGGAAGGTTTGTATTATCTGGAGGCGCTGGAGACGCGCCCGGATCAGCGGAGGCAGGGAACTGCCTCATCGCTTCTTGCCGGCGTCACTGAAGCACTAAAAAAGGACGGGCCTTTCCGCCTGTGCGACTGCGTCGGCAAAAAGAACACCGCCTCTTTGAAAACACATGAAAAATGCGGTTTTCAGATCGTATCGGAAGCCGGCTTCGATCATCTGCGGCAGGAAGCTGACGATCATGATTTCGGCCTGGAGTACCGTTCTTCAGGCGTCTGACTCCGTTCTCCAGTAGAATCTGTAGTGATACTCTTTCCGGAAGCCCAGTTTTCCATAGAAATCCATCTCCGAGATCACGTACGCTTTTTTCGCGCCGAGCGCACGCGCACGCTTCATCGCTTCATACAGCAGCGCCTTTGCCAGGCCTCTGCCCCGATGCGCCGGTACGGTGCAGACGGGCTCCACGTAGGCGTAATCGGTCTCTTCGCGGAACCACAGACCGGCAAGCGCGGCCAGCTCTCCGTCCGGGCCGACGGCCGCCAGACTTAAGTCCGACCGGAAATGCGGACGGATCCCGGAAACCGTCTTCTCTTCTTTTTCGAATTCTTCCCGGTCTTCCCCGTGATCGAAGCCCTGCCAGAACAGCCACTGCAGCGCTTCGGCATCCCGGACCGGGTCCGGTTCGGCGATCGTGAAGCCCTCCGGCAGCTTTGCCCCGCGCAGCGCGTTCACGTCCAGGCGCAGCACGGTCTCGCTCTGCTCCGCCGGGGCAAAGCCCGCGGCCAGCGCCGCGGCAGCCTTGCGCTCATCGCCGTCGCAGATCGCGATCCCCAGCCCGGCTTCGTCCTTCAGTTCCTTCCACGCGTAATCGAGGATCTCCGGATACAGCGCTTCGTACGCCGGCAGCGCGGCGCAGAAGGCTTCCCCGAAATACATGTCATAGATGGCCGCTCCGACGACGGCGTCTCCGTCGCGCCACAGGCCGATGGAGGAACGGAGGCTCCGGTCGAACTCGGGGTGCTCGTACATCCACTCGAAACGGGCCCAGTTCCAATGGATGAAGCGCCGGTCCTCCCGGTTCAGCTCGATCAGGAAGTCGCAGACGGCCTCGTAATCGCTGTCTCGATAGTTCTCCGGGCTCACTTTTCACTCTCCCGCCCTTCCAGGCTCCGGCGCATGAGCACTACTTCCTGCATGCCGCTCTCACGGGAACGGAAACCCATGGGGTTTCGCCCGTACTCTTCGAAACCCGCGCTCCGGTACAGGGCTATGGCGCGCTCATTGCCCTCGAGGACTTCCAGCTCCATCTGAGCGTATCCCGCGCGTCCGGCGCACTCGATGCAGGCTTCCGTCAGCGCCCGGCCGATGCCGAGGCCCCAGAAGGCTTTTTCCACGCTGATGCCGAAGCCGGCACGATGGCGCACCTTCTCTGCGGAACCGACAGCGTCGATCCCGGCCGTCCCGACGATCCTGCCGTCTGCTTCGGCAACGATCTCCGCCTCGCGTTCGCTCTCCGTACGCTTTTTCAAATATTCCGCCTCCTGCGCCTCGGTAAAGCGGATCTCGTCCGGATAGGAGAGCAGCTGGTCCGTCTCCGTGTGCGTGAGGATGAAGTTCTCCAACACGGCTTTCGCGTCCTGTTCGGTGCCGTTGCGGAGCAGGCACTCCCTGCCGTCTTTCAGTATGACCGTTTTCCGGTATTCCATCGTTTCTCCCCCTTTCCGGTGTTGGGTATTCTATCACCGGAGCCTGCCGCACGCAAGCGGCCGCCGCGCAGGTCGAAGCCTTCAGCATAAAAACGGGCCCGGTGGATCGCTCCGCCGGGCCCGCCCCGCTATCCGAGAAAAAGTCCATGAAAAAAGCATGTTTAAAGAAGGAAAAAGAAAAAAGGATCATTGTGTTGAGGAGGAGGATAGCGGGAGGAGGTAAGTCTTCGTTATGCCCGTTTTCAGGCGATGCCGAGCGCCTTTGCCGGGTCCGTCAGCGGGATCTCCAGCGCCTCGGCCACGGC
>JAEEUR010000020.1 GCA_016290595.1 Lachnospiraceae bacterium
GCGTGCCCGGGAAGATTACGTCCTCCCCCGCCAGCCACCTCTCCACCCTCTGCAACCAGATGGTCAACTTCCTCGGCATCATGCAGAACGAGTGGGCCGGCGCGCAGGCTTTCTCCTCCTTCGACACTTACCTCGCCCCCTTCGTGAAGATCGACAACCTCTCTCAGAAAGAGGTCAAGCAGTGCATCCAGTCCTTCATCTACGGCGTCAACACGCCCTCCCGCTGGGGCACGCAGGCGCCCTTCTCCAACATCACGCTGGACTGGGTCTGCCCGAAGGACCTCGCCGATCTGCCCGCCATCGTCGGCGGCAGGGAGGTGGACTTCACCTACGGCGACTGCCAGAAGGAAATGGACATGGTCAACAAGGCGTTCATCGACATCATGATCGAGGGCGACGCCAACGGCCGCGGCTTCCAGTACCCGATCCCCACCTACTCCATCACCAGGGACTTCGACTGGAGCGACACCGAGAACAACCGCCTCCTCTTCGAGATGACCGCGAAATACGGCACGCCGTATTTCTCCAACTACATCAACTCCGACATGGAGCCGAACGACGTCCGCTCCATGTGCTGCCGTCTGCGCCTCGACCTGCGCGAGCTGCGCAAGAAGTCCGGCGGCTTCTTCGGCTCCGGCGAGTCCACCGGCTCGGTCGGCGTCGTGACGATCAACCTCCCGCGCATCGCCTATCTCGCCGCAGACGAGGCGGACTTCTACGCCCGCCTGGACAAGCTGATGGACATCTCCGCCCGCTCGCTGAAGACGAAGCGGACCGTCATCACGAAGTTGCTGGACGCCGGGCTCTACCCCTACACGAAGCGCTATCTCGGCACCTTTGAGAATCACTTCTCCACGATCGGCCTGATCGGTATGAACTAGGTCGGCCTGAACGCGAAGTGGCTGCGCAAGGACCTGACCCACCCCGAGACCCAGAAGTTCGCCGTCGCGGTCCTGAACCACATGCGCGAGCGCCTCTCCGACTATCAGGAGCAGTACGGCGACCTCTACAACCTGGAAGCCACGCCGGCCGAGTCCACCACCTACCGCTTCGCCAAGCACGACAAGGAGGACTTCCCGGATATCATCACGGCCAACATGAACGGCACGCCGTACTACACCAACTCCTCCCACCTGCCCGTGGGCTTCACGGAGGATATCTTCTCCGCGCTGGAGATCCAGGACGAACTGCAGACGCTCTACACCTCCGGCACCGTGTTCCACGCCTTCCTGGGCGAAAAACTGCCCGACTGGAAGGCCGCCGCGACGCTGGTCCGCAAGATCGCGGAGAACTTCAAGCTGCCGTACTACACCATGAGCCCGACCTACTCCATCTGCAAGGATCACGGCTATCTGGTCGGCGAGCAGTACACCTGCCCGCACTGCGGCAAGCCCACCGAGGTCTACAGCCGCATCACCGGCTACTACCGCCCGGTGCAGAACTGGAACGACGGCAAGGCCCAGGAGTTCAAGGACCGCAAGCTCTACGATATCGGCCGCAGCGTCCTGAAGGTCTCCCATGCGGTGGCGCGTCCCGAAGCGGCCCCGGCTGCCGAAGAAAACGTCATGGCTCCGACGCTGGTCAGCGTGGCGGAACCCGCCTTAAAGCGGGCTGCCGGCGAAGGCCGCGAGGTCATCATGATCGCGACCCGCACCTGCACCAACTGCAGGCAGGCCGGAGAGCTCCTGACCGCCGCCGGCATCCCCTTCACCAAGCTGCTGGCTGAAGAAAACGGCGATCTGGTCAAGGAATACGGCGTGCGCCTGTCCCCGACCCTGATCATCCGCGGCGGCGACGAAGCGCCCGTGAAGCTGGCCGGCCTCGGCCCGATCCGCCGCTACATCAACGAACGGCACTGATCTCTCCGGATCCCGGAAGAAGCAGCCGACAACAGACAGAGAGGGGCGGACCGAAGGAGACTTCCGGCCGCCCCTCCCGCTTCAAAGAACAAGGAGAAAAAGCGATGTACGATATCATAGTGATCGGCGCCGGCCCGGCCGGCATGACCGCCGCCCTCTACGCAAAGCGGGCCGGCAAGGACGTCCTGCTGATGGAGAAGGAATATCCCGGCGGACAGATCGTCAATTCCCCGCTGGTGGAGAACTATCCGGCCCTGCCGAACGTATCCGGCGCGGATTTTGCCGAGAATCTGCAGAAGCAGATCAGCGATCTGGGCGTCCCCGTCGAATACGCGGAAGCCGAAAGCATTGAAAAAAACAACGGCGTCTTTACCGTCAACGGCTCCGAAGCGCTTACGGCGAAGGCCGTGATCCTGGCGACCGGCGTTTTCCACCGGGGGCTGGGCCTGCCCGGCGAGGAGGATCTGGTCGGACTCGGCGTTTCCTTCTGCGCCGTCTGTGACGGAGCCTTCTACCGGGGGCGCGATGCCGCCGTCATCGGCGGCGGCGATACCGCCCTGCAGGACGCCATCTACCTTTCTTCCATTTGCCGCACCGTATATCTGGTGCACCGCCGGGAAGCCTTCCGCGCGGCCGCCGCGCTGGTGGAGAAGGCGAAAAGCCGCGGGAACATCGTGTTCAGGACGCCTTTTATCCCGAAGGAATACCTGAGCGACGACAACGGCGTGACCGGCCTGGTGCTGGAGAACGCGAAGGACGGAAGTCTTGAAACGCTTGAGACGGAAGGCGTTTTCCTGGCCGTCGGCCTGGCGCCGCAGAACGATTTCGCACGCAGCCTGCTGGAGCTGTCCGAGCAGGGCTACGTGATCGCTTCGGAGGACGTTTACACCGCCGTGCCCGGCCTCTTCGCCGCCGGCGACTGCCGTGTGAAGAAGGTCCGCCAGCTGACGACCGCCGTCGGAGACGGCGCCATTGCCGCGACCGCCGCCTGCGATTATCTGGATGAACTGGAATAAAAAAACGGAAGCTCTCCGCTTCCGCCGGAACGATCCCATCAAAAAACCTGCCGTTTACCGGCAGGTTTTTCCGTCAGGCCGCCGCCGGGATATCCGGCAGGATCAGGCCTTCGGCCAGCAGCTCCTCCTGCAGCAGCTGCACGGCTTCCTCCGAAGGCGCCCCCTGGACCAGCGTTTCCTTCACGGGCTCCGTACTCTCCTTCTTGTCAAGGCCGTTCTTCAGCACGTAGCGCACGACTAAAAACAGCGCCGTTCCGATGAGCAGCAGCAAAATCAGCAGCAGAACGGTCAGCCACTTTTTCGGCTTGATGACTCTTTTTCTGCTGCGTGCCGAGGTCTGGAATGCCCGGGAATTATTGGAACTGGGTTCACTCATCGGAGTTCTCCTGCTGTTTTTTCAATACTGTTGAAATATTATAACACTATGTCCGCCGGAATGCAAACATTCTTTTCTTCTCCGGCCGGCCAGTGCCTATTCCTCCACCACGGACCTGGCCCAGTCGCCCTTGGCCACGAAGTACAGGCTGAAGACCAGCTTCACGATCATCCCCGCCTCCACGAGGGCAAAGAGCGGGATCACGCTGATATCCGTGAATTCGCTTAAGATAAAGGCCGTCGTTCCCTGCACGATCCACAAAAGGCCGCAGTCCGTGAACATCGTGATCAGGGTCTTGCCGCCGGCGCGGACCATAAAGTAACTGCCGTTCAGGACGGCCTCTATGGGCATGAAGGCGGCTGTGACCAGAAGAAGGTCCGTCGCCAGGCTCTTCACGCTGTCCGTGGTATTGTAAAGCTGCGGCGCGACGAACGCGATGCCGGCGTACAGGATCCCGACGCCGATGCCCAGCAGCACCGCGAACATGAGCATGCGCGGCGCATCCTCCTTCGCCTCTTCCACCTGGCCGGCGCCGAGCTGCTGCCCCATGATGATGCCGATGGCCGAGCCGGCGGCAATGATCGCGACAGCCATCACGTTGAAGAAGGTGTTGGAAATATTGCAGGCCGCGACCACGTCCAGGCCGCGGGTCGTATAGCACTTGTCCAGATACGCGACGCCCGCCGCCCAGAGGCTTTCGTTCAGCATCAGCGGGAAGCCCTTCCTGGCGATCTCCAGGCAGAGCTGCTTCGGGACGCGCATCGAGCGGAAGGCGCCCCGGATAAACGGCGCCTTGTCCGGATTCTTCAGCGTCCAGACGGCTACGATCGCCAGTTCCACGAAGCGGGAAGCGACCGTCGCCGCGGCGGCGCCGACGACGCCGAGACGCGGCGCGCCGAAGTGTCCGAAGATCAGGACGTAATTCAGGATCAGATTGACGCCGACGGCAACCAGCCCCGCGACCATCGGCGGAACGCCGTTGTCCGTCTCGCGCAGGGTGCTGGAGAAGGCCTGCGAGACCGCGCTGGGGATCAGCCCGATCACGATGACCGCGATATAGTCCTTGGCGAACTGCAGGATCCGCGCCGCTTCCGCGGGATCGCCCTCTCCCTGCAGGTAGAGGGAAACCAGGACGTCCCCCTTCGTCAGCAGCAGCACGACGGCCAGGACCGTCAGGAGCGTCGAGATCATCAGCTTGAAGCGGAAGCAGCTGCGGACGCCCTTATGATCCGCTTTCCCCTGGTACTGCGCCGTAAAGATGCCGGCCCCGGAGACCGCGCCCCAGATGCAGAGATTATACACGAAGATCAGCGTATTGGCGATGGAAACGCCGCTCATCTCCTCGGTGCCGAGGCGGCCCACCATCAGATTGTCCAGCAGGTTCACGAAATTCGTGATCGCGTTCTGGATCATGATGGGCAGCATCACCAGGAAGATGTGCCTGTAAAACTGTCTGTCTCCGAAATACTTCGTTCTGAATTTCATCGCTTCCGTCCCGAAAAACAATGTCCGCCCGCTCTCCGGGCTCTTTTTTACAGTTCGACCAGCTCATACGTCCGGCTGCCGAAGCCGAGCTCGGCCGCCCGCTCCACGGTGTGGACGCCCTTCCGGCTCTCCACCCGCTTTAAGAAATGCTTCTGCCCCGGGTCCTGCGTCTGCGCATAGACCAGATCCAGCCCGGCCTGATCGATCGCGATCGGATCCAGCGAGGCCAGGACGCCGATATCCTGCATGCAGGGATCCTCCGCCACCGCGCAGCAGTCGCAGTCCACCGAGAGGTTCTTCATCACGCTTAAGAAGGCGATCTTCCCTTCAAAGCGCTTCACGACCGCCGAAGCGGCTTCCGCCATGGACTCCAGGAAATCAAGCTGCGGCGCCGGCGGATTCCAGCATTCCGTCTGATCCGTCGTCCGCCCCGCAGAGTGGATATACGCCTTGCCGGCCGTCGAAGCGCAGCCGATGGAAAGCTGCTTTAACGCCCCGCCGAAGCCGCCCATGGGATGTCCCTTGAAATGGCAGAGCACCAGCATCGAGTCGTAGTTCAGCAGGTTTTTCCCGACGATATCCTTCGGCAGATGCTTTCCGCCCTCGACGGGCAGCTCCGCGTCCGGCCCCTCGGCATCCATCAGATCCACCGCGTACAGGCGGTTCCAGCCGTGCTGCCGCAGCAGCTGCTTATGCTTTTTCGTGGAATTGCGGGCGCCGGGATAGGCCGTATTGCATTCCACGACCGTGCCGTCCACACGCTCCACCATGGGCTGCCAGAACTCGGGACATAAAAAGTTCTGGTTCCCCTCCTCGCCCGAATGGACCTTGACCGCCACGTTGCCGGGCAATTCGATGCCCAGCGCATCATACAGTTTCACGACGCTTTCGGGCGTGATCTCCTTTGTAAAATAAACCTTTGCCGCCATGTGGGACCTTCCTTTCTCTTCTTAAGACCGATAGGGCAGACGCCGGGTTGCTAACTGTTATTTATACCACATAAGAAGGGTTTCAGGCAAGTGCCGATTTTCCTTTAGATACATGCCATGATCCGGTTCCCCGTGCCGAGGCAGCGAGGCATCAGCAATCAACGATTTACATATTAGACTGGATTTTTATCTTCCAAGAGGTTACAATAGACGCATGTCCGAGCAAAGCACCAAAAAGTCCATGATACGCGACCTGACGAAGGGCCCCATCATCCCCCTTCTCTTAAGCTTCGCCATGCCCCTCTTCCTCTCCAACGCCCTCCAGGCCGTCTACAACCTGGTGGACCTGATCGTCGTGGGGAATTACATCGGCGGGGCCGGCATGAGCGCCGTCTCCATCGGCGGCGATATCCTGCACCTTCTGACCTTCATCGCCATGGGCTTTTCCTCCGCCGGACAGGTCCTGATCGCCCGCTCGGTCGGCGCCGGCCGCCTGGACGAGGTGAAAAAGACCATCGGCGCGCTCTTTTCCTTCCTGCTCGCCGCGTCCGTCACCATCGCGCTCCTGTGCTTTTTCCTGCGCTTTTCGATCCTCGGCTGGCTCAACACCCCGAAGGAATCCTGGAATTTCACGCTGGACTATACCGTCACCTGCGTCTGCGGCCTGCCCTTTATCTACGGCTACAACGTCGTCAGCGCCATCCTGCGCGGCATGGGCGATTCGCGGCGTCCTTTCGTCTTCATCGCCATCGCCGCCGTCCTCAACATGGTGCTGGACGTCATCTTCGTCAAGTACTGCGGCATGCAGGTCTTCGGCGCCGCACTGGCGACCGTCATCGGGCAGGGGACCAGCTTCCTGACCGCGCTCTTCTACCTCTACCGCCGCCGCGAAAGCTTCGGCTTCGACTTTAAACCGGCCAGCTTCCGCATCGAAGGCGCGACTTTCCGGCGCATGATCTCGCTCGGCATCCCCATGGCCATCCAGTCCGCCGCCATCAGCTTCTCCAAGATCGTCCTCATGGCCTGGATCAACGTGTTCGGCGTCGAGTATTCCGCGCTGGCCGGCGTTTTCAACAAGATCAACACGATGTGCGGCGTCATTTCGCAGTCCTTTACCACCTCCGGCAGCTCCATGGTCGGTCAGAACCTTGGCGCGGAAAAGTTCGACCGCGCGAAGAAGACCGTCTTCACCGTCCTCGGCTTCGGACTCGGCTTTGCGACGCTCTTCACGCTGATCATGCTCTTCGCCCCGGATTTCGTCTACGGCCTGTTCACGAAGGATACCGCGGTCCTGGATCTCGCGCATATCCTGACGCTGTCGATCATCCTGAATTTCTTCGGCGCGGCGACCTGCAGCGGCGCTTTCGCCCTCATCAACGGCTCCGGAAGGCCCAAAATAAACCTCGCGATCGCCATCATCGACGGCATGATCGCGAGGATCGGATTGGCTGCCTTATTCGGCTTTACGTTTGAGATGGGCTGCCGCGGCTTCTGGCTGGGCGACGCCCTGGCCGGCTTCATGCCGCTCCTGATCGGAACCGTTTTCTATCTCTCCGGCCGCTGGAAGCAGAAACGTTAACTACACGTCCTGCCGGCCGACGATCAGATGCGTTAATCCCGCAAAAACGATCACATAGACCCCTGCGGTGATGCCGCAGCGGATCAGTTCCTGTGCGCTCGCTTCCAGGCCGGTGCAGAGGCTCATGCAGCCGTCCAGCCAGAACTCCGACAAATTGAATTTCAGCTTATCTGTAAAAATATCCGCCAGGGCCAGTCCTAAAGAGATCAGCATGGGCGCGAAGATCGTAAAGGCGATCGATCCGCCGCTCTTCTTGATCAGGAAGGCAAAGAAGCTGAAAAACGCGGCGTACGCCAGGACCACGGCAAACTGGACGGCCAGCTGCAGCAGATCCTTCAGGCCCCAGCCCTTGCCCGCGCCGAAATAGACGGTGCCCAGCGCAAAGGACAGGCCCCAGGCGAGCAGGCTGAAAAGCAGGCTCGCGCCGGCCAGCATCAGCTGCCGGGAAGCTATGAATTGCCCGCGGGATATGCCGCGTCCGATAATGTTTTTCGCCGTACCTCCCACGTAATCCAGACAGACGTACAGGGAAATAAAGATGCCCAGGATCAGGGAAAAGCTGTTGCCGCCCAGCGCGGTGAGCAGATAGCCCCGGCCGCTGAAGCGGTCCGCTTCTCCGAACATTCCCAGGATGCCGAGGTCCAGTTCCACGCCCAGTTCGGACTGCGTCAGGCGTATCATGGACCAGGTGGAAAAGATCCCGATAAAGACCAGGGCCGCCAGCACCGCCAGACAGACGTAAAAGCTGGTCTGGCGGAAGAGCTTTCTGATTTCAAAACGAAGCAGTCTTCCCATCTCAGCCACCGATCCTTTCCATGAAATATTTTTCCAGGCCGCCGCTTTCGTGCGAGATGCTGCTGACCTCGATGCCGGCTTCCACCAGCAGGCGGTTCAGCTGAGGGACCTCCTTCTGATGTCCCTCGACCAGCACCGCATAATCCCGGATGCTCAGTTCCTGCGGCGCCGCCAGCGCTCCGAGCGCCGCCACGGCCGCCTGCGGATCGTTCACCACAAAGCGGGTCCGGCTTCCGTCCTTTTCCCGCAGCTCCTCCGGACGGATCTCTTCCACCAGCTTCCCGTTGTTGATGATCCCGAAGCGCGTCGCGATCTTCGATAGCTCGTCCAGCAGATGGCTGGAGATCAGGAAAGTGGTGCCCTTTTCCCGGTTCAGGCGCTGGATCAGATTCCGCATTTCCATGATCCCGGCCGGATCCAGTCCGTTGACCGGCTCGTCCAGAACGATAAACTCCGGATGGCTTAAGAGCGCGATGCCGATGCCCAGGCGCTGCTTCATGCCCAGGGAAAACTTGCCGGCCTTCTTATTCCCGGTCCCTTCCAGGCCGATCTGCCGCAGGATCTCGTCCACTTCCGAAACATCCGCTCCGTACAGGATCGCAAAACGCATCAGATTTTCCCGCGCGCTGCAGTTCTTGTAAAAGCCGGGGGTCTCCACCAGAGAACCGATGCGCTTCCGGCTCTGTTCGTTCGGAGCCGCTCCGAACAGCTCAAAACTCCCTGCCGTCGGCAGGGCCAGAGACAGGACCATACGCATCAGCGTCGTTTTGCCGGCGCCGTTTTTTCCGATAAAGCCGTAGATATCGCCCCGTTCGATCCGCATATCCACGTGATCCACGGCCAGTTTGGAGCCGAAGGCTTTGGTCAGGCCGTAGGTTTGAAGGACCGTTGTCATCGCTTGTTCCTCTTTTCCAGTCTCTTCGGACTGTCTTTTGTATCTTTGAAACGGTATTATACCACCTTACTGCGGCTCCCGCAATACAGGCAACAGCCATCCTCTTTTACGAGCTGTGAAAGTGTGATAAAATAGGCTTCGGAAACCTGTAAGATTTTTCTTCGAACGGTGTTAATAATACTGAACCGGTTCAAATATGAGGGAGGAAGCCATGACGGATCCCGAGCTGCTTGAATGGCTGAAAAAAGATCCGAATAGAGGGATGAATCAGCTGATCCGCCAGTATGCGGGGCTGGTCTTTGGGATCGTCCGCGGCATCATGGCCGGAATCTGTGATTCCTCCGAGATCGAGGACTGCGTGACAGATGTTTTCCTGAAATTTCAGAACGGACTCAGCAGTTTCAGACCGGAAGCCTCCCTGAAGACATATCTCGGTATTCTTGCCAGAAACAGCGCGCTGAACGCCATCCGTAACCGTCCTGAAGTACTCTCTCTGGAGGATGAAGACCTGTGGCTCCAGATCCCAGCGGAAGGCGACTTTACGGAAGAAATCGCCGAAAAAAACCTTCTGGACAGTGTCTTTGCCGAGATTGAGAAGCTGGGGCATCCGGATGCAGACATTCTGCTCAGGAAATACTACCTCGGTCAAAGCAGCCGCTGCATTGCCAAAGCACTGAATCTGACGGTATCCAACGTGGATACCCGGGCTCATCGGGCTATTCGGAAGCTCAGGGAAAAGTTCGAAGGAGAAAACACGTGAAAAAAACGTTCAAATCCATTCTGGATAACGCGACGCCGCCGCAGCTGGAGCCGTTTTTTGACGAACTGGACACAGAGGCTGTCAGCGAAAAAACCGTTGCCGCCATACAGGCAAGAGTCACAGGATCTTCCGAAGCCAAAGCGAAAAAACCGGGCCTGCTTAAATGGATTCTTCCTGCGGCTTCCGCCGTATGCGTCGTCATTCTGGCGGGGGTCCTGATCGGAAGTCCCCTTTTCTCGGGACAGCCGGCATCCGTTCCGGCCGCATCCACAATGGACAGGCCGTCAGCAACGGCTGCAGACAAGACAGTCCAAACAAACGCCGAACCGACGGCTGATACATCTGTTTTTACGCCCGAATCTTCAGCAGAGAATATGACGGCAGATACCCCGACGGAAACACTGCCTGGTCCGGAATCCGGTATTGTTCTGACGATAACAGAAGACAGTAACGACCGTTTCTCTGCCGTTTCGGGACCGATCACCGATAACGTCCATGCTGACGGAAGTGAAGGCGACCGTCCCCTCTATGACGGCATCCGCTTTTTTGAAGACGGCGAAGCCACCTATATGATTTACGCCGAATACCGCCCTCTATATCTCCTGGAAGGGACAAAACGGGTGGGAAGCAGCCATGGAAGCAGCCATTCCAGCACGGAATTACTGTTCTTTGCGAACGGAACAAATGATGGCTGGACCTATGCCGGCGGCGCATTTCACTGTGTCGGCGGATATGAAAAAGGGCTTTTCCGGGTAAACCTGCAGAGCGGAGAAATCGAAAAAGTAATCGACTGCAGCGAAACGGTATCTTCTGCGGTTGTTGCGCAAGGAAAGATCTTCTATGCAAGCCGCAGCGGTTTCGGCGATCAGGCCCTGTATTCGCTGAAACGGGCGGATCCGGAAAAAGAAAAGATCGAATGTCTTCTTTCTGACGCGGATTATCCGATCTCGGATCTGAAGATGATCGGCGAAACTTTGTATTTCCGCTCTTTCCCGCAGGGAATCTTTTTCATTACGCCGGATCTGTCACTTCATTTGATTTCATCGCCGTCGGTAAACAGTTACTGCGTTCGCGACGGTATCATTTACACATACAGTGTCACGTCCGACAAGGCCTGGACAAAACGAGAAAAGACCATACGCGCCTTTTCGGAAAACGGCGAGCTGCTCGCTTCCCGCAGTTTTGAAGAGTTTTCCGAAAGCGGCGTTATGCAGAACGTCCGATACTATTCAGGCGGCTCGCGGGATTCTCTGACCGTCTATCAGGGAAAGATCGTCAGCTTTGACGAAAGCGGGTTTTATCTTGAAGACCTTTTCAACGGAAGCCGTGAAAAGATCCTGGACTGTGTTTTCACAGGCACACGGGAAGACGGCTACGTGCAGGGCGGTTTTTATCTTTCCGTATCTAAAACCATCTTTAACGGAAAGCTGTATCTTCAGTATGGCGATACGATTGTCGAGTACGACAGCGGCACGGTCCGGGTCATAGAGCCGGAATAAAGCACTGTTCAGCTACGCGTCCTGCTCTCTCACCGCACCTGCCATTGCGTATGTTACCTCCTTGCCAAACGGCCCCGTTTCCGCTATAATACGGGGGACAACAGACAAGGAGGTTTTTCTTTGAATCCCTATCTTGATATTCATCCCGAGGTCGCGGCGGCGCTGAAAGAAGGCCGGCCGGTCGTGGCCCTCGAATCTACCATTATCTCCCACGGCATGCCCTATCCCCAGAACGTTGAGACCGCTCTGCGCGTCGAAGCGGCCATCCGCGAAAACGGCGCCGTTCCGGCGACGATCGCGGTCATCGGCGGACGGCTGAAAGCTGGCTTGAGCCCCGAAGAGATCGAATATTTCGGCAAAAAAGGCCGGGCCATCGCCAAGGCTTCAAGACGCGATCTGGCCCTGCTCTGCGCGCGGGGCGAGGACGGCGCGACCACCGTTACCACCACCATGATCATCGCGCACATGGCGGGCATTCAGATCTTTGCGACCGGCGGCATCGGCGGCGTGCACCGCGGCGCGGAAACCACCATGGATATCTCTGCCGACCTGGAGGAGCTGGCGCAGACGCCGGTCATGGTCATCTGCGCGGGAGCAAAAAGCATCCTGGATCTGGGCCTCACGCTGGAATACCTGGAAACCAAAGGCGTTCCGGTGCTGGGCTATCAGACGAAAGAGCTGCCGGCCTTCTATACAAGACAGAGCGGTTTTTCCGTGGATTATCGGGTCGATACGCCGGCTGAACTGGCGAAAGCGCTGTATACGCAGCGGCAGCTTGGCTTAAAGGGCGGCATGCTGGTCACGAATCCGATCCCGGAGGAGTATTCCATGCCCAAGGAAGTGATCGACGCGGCGATCGATCAGGCTATCCGCGAAAGCAGGGAGCAGGGCGTCAAAGGCAAGGAGACCACGCCCTTCCTGCTGGCCCGGGTCGCGGAGCTGACCGGCGGCGAATCGCTCGCTTCCAATATCGAACTGGTCTTAAACAACGCCCGCCTGGCAGCCAGGACCGCGGCGGAATACTGCAAACTGGAATCATAAGGCGAATCCGCCCATCCGCAAAGCAACAGGAGGTAATACATGAAAGTTTCACAGCTGCCCTACGAACGGGTAAAGATCGAAGAATTGCGCGAAGCCATACCGCAGATCACGGAAAAGATCCGCGGCGCACAATCCGTGGAAGAGATCCTCGCCGCCCGCGAGGACTACCGGAAGCTGGTCTTCCGCTACTATACCAACGCGGCGCTCGCCAGCATGCGCTACACCATCAACACGGTGGACGAATTCTACGTCGCCGAAAACGAATACTACGATGAGATCGGTCCCGAAGCGCAGGCCCTGAATCAGGAATACATCAAGGCCATGATGGAGTCTCCGCTCCGTCCGCAGCTGGAAGAAAAGCTCGGCACGCTGGTTTTTAAGCAGTGGGAAAACGAATTGAAGAGCATGTCTCCCACCATCATCGAAGACATGGTGGAGGAGAACAAGGTCGTCATGGAATACAGCAAGCTGATGGCCGGCATGGACTTTGAGTTCCGCGGCGAGACCATGCCGCGCTCCATCCTGATGGGCTACGCCAAGTCCGACGACCGCGCCACCCGGAAAGAGTGCTATGAGGCGCTGGGCAAAGGCCTTCAGGCACACGCCGCCGAGCTGGACGACATCTACGACCGTCTGGTGCACATCCGCGACCGCATGGCAAAAAAGATGGGCTACAAAAACTTCGTGGAACTCGGCTACTACCGCATGGGGCGCCTGGCTTATGATCAGGAAACCGTCGCCGTCTTCCGCGAGAACATCCTGAAGGATATCGTGCCCGTGGTCGCCCGGCTTCGCCTGGAAAACGCGAAGCGCCTCGGCATCGAAGACGATTTCATGATCTACGACAACGACGTCGTGATCCCCGGCGGCGATCCGAAGCCCTTCGGCAAGGAAGCCATCTTCGAGGCCGCGAAGGCGATGTATCACGCCATGAGCCCCGAGACCGGCGAATTCATTGATCTGATGATGGAAAACGAAGCCTTCGACGTAGATTCCCGCAAGAACAAGTGGGGCGGCGGCTACTGCACCGAATTCCGCCTGTTCCGGCAGCCCTTCATCCTAGCCAATTTCAACGGCACCGCGGGCGACGTGGACGTGATGACCCACGAGGCCGGCCATGCCTTAAACGCCTGGTTCACTTTTGACAACGAGCCTTTCGAACTGGAAATGGGCATGGAGACCGCCGAGACGCATTCCATGAGCATGGAATTCTTCGCCTGGCCGCACATGGACAAGTTTTTCGGTGACAAGTCGAAGGATTACCGCTTCATGCACGCGCTGGACGCCTTCACCTTCCTGCCTTACGGCACCATCGTGGACTACTTCCAGCATCTTGTCTATGAGAATCCGGACATGACGCCTGCCGAGCGCAAGGAAACGTGGAATAAGCTCGAAGCCGAGTTCCGCCCCTGGATCAGCACGAAGGGCATCCCGTACATTGAAGAGGGAACCCGCTGGCAGTACCAGATGCACATCTACGAGAGCCCCTTTTACTACATCGACTACGTGCTGGCACAGACGGCCGCCTTTGAGTTCCTGCTGGCCTCTCAGGAGGACTACGACGATGCCTTTAAGCGTTACATCGCCCTGTCCAAAAAGGGCGCGACCAGGCTCTGGCCGCAGCTCCTGAAGGAAGCCGGCCTGGCTTCGCCGTTTAAGCCCGGCGCCTTAAAGGAAGTCGCCGGAAAAGTCGAAAAGCTGCTGGAGAGCATACGCTGACACAGCATGGAAATGAAACAAAACGAAGAGCCGCCCGGTTTCCCGGGCGGCTCTTTTCCTGCCGTTACGAAGGACCCCATCGCATATTCCGTGCAGCCGCTTCTTTTTTACTTGTCGCAGAGGAACGTCGTAAAGCCCAGGTCGTATGCGGCGATCGTATTTCCGAAGACCTCCTGCGCTTTTCCTTCCGCGTCCCCGGTCAGGATCCGCCTGGCCCATGCGATCAAACGCGGGATCACGTCCGGCGCGATCGGGATATCCCCGTGGGAAGGCCAGATCTCATCGAATCCGTTCGTAAGATCCGCCAGCCTTTCCAGGCTGCGGATATAGTCCTGCATACTGCGGTGCGCGCCGAACATGAAGATGCGGCCGTGCTCCTGGATCGGGTCGCCGCTGATCAGCACGCGCGCCCCGACGTCCAGCACGGCGATGCTTCCGGGCGTATGGCCGGGCAGATGAAGGATCTTCAGTTCCCGTCCGCCCAGATCCAGCACGTCGCCGTCTTCCGCCGGCAGGATCGTGCCGGACGGCTCCCGGCGGCGGTAAAGCGGGACTTCCGCCGGATGCATATAGAAGCTTTCAAACTGACGGTTGCTTCCGGTATGGTCCATGTCCGCATGCGTATTCAGGAGCATCACGGGCCTGTCCGTCAGGCTCTCCGCGACGTCCCTCGCGTCGTGTACGTCCCGGCCGGAATCGATCAGCAGGGCCTTCTGTTCTCCCTCCAGAAGGAAGAAGCGGACGCCGCTGTCCTCGATCCGCCAGGTATGCTCATTAACGGGGATCACTTCCGCCTTCATGGTCTCCGCCTACTCTCCGAAAAATCCGATCAGCGGATTGTTCTGCGCGATGAAGCCCGCGACCGGCGCGCCCTTCGCAAAGTTGGCGAAGCTGTCCGGCCACAGATGCTGCCAGGCGTAGAGCGCCACCAGGATCACGGCGGCGAAGACCAAGAAATTGACCGCGACGCCCAGGACCTTGTCCAGGGTGCCCACGACGGGGATCTTCTCAAAGAGCTTGGAAAGCCCCGTTCCGGCCAGCCGCAGCAGGATCAGGACGACGACGAAGACGATGATGATCAGCAGCACCCGGACGATAAAGCGGATGGCCTTGTGGGCCAGCTCGGTCGCCATCTTTCCGATATGCTCCGAAGCCTTTCCGGAGTTGTCGTGGATGGATTTGGCCAGGCTGTAGAACTTCTCCCGGCGGGTGTTTTCGCTGATGCCGACGCTGGAGAGGACCTCGTCCACCTTCGCCAGACCGTCGTTCTGCATCAGGACGGCGTATTCCTCATCCGTCAGGGCTTCCGGACGGCCGGGCGTGAAATCCATCAGATCCCAGTTGATGTTGTCCAGTTCCAGAACGGCCTTTTCCGAGGCTTCCTGGATCTTGTTCTCCGACTTGGAATAGATGAATTCTGTGATCGGCTCCTCAAAAAGCGCGGTGGCCAGACGGGCGCCGATGACGGCCGCCACGATGGAGGCCAGCCAGACGACGCAGTACACGAAGCCTTTTTTCGCCCCGTGAATGATGCTGAAGACCAGCGCCCCCACGATGATCAGGTCCACGATCAGGCCCGCGACGGACCAGATGTTCAGAACAGTCGTTTCCATCTTCATTCCTCCTTCTAATTCGGCTTTATACCCAAAGCAGCTTCGCCCTGCGGCGGCGGATCTGACTTATCCCCTGAAAACGGTACACGGTGCGGGAATGCCACGCCTCTCCCGGCCGCAGCACGGCGCTCGGGAAGTTTTCGTGATGCACGGCGTCCGGGAAGTCCTGGGTCTCCAGACAGATCCCCTGATGCTCCTCATAGACGGCGCCTTCCTTGCCTGAAACCGGACCCAGGCCGCCGGCGGTATAGACCTGTACGGCGGGCCGGTCGGTATAGACCTCCATCGACAGGCGGCCGTCCGGCTCCGTCAACCGGGCCGCCGGGACATCGACGTCACCGGACAGGACGAAATTGTGATCCAGGCCGTGCGTCCGGCCGAATTCCGCTGCGGCAAGCGCCTCTTCCAGAGGCTTTTCCCGGGTATAATCCAGCAGGCTGCCCGTCACCGGGCGGATCTCTCCGGTCGGGATCAGGGCCTCATCCGCCGGAGTATAACGATCGGCATTCAGCCACAGACGGTGCTGCCCGATGCTGCCGGATGCGTGCCCCGCCAGATTGAAATAGCTGTGATTGGTCAGATTCAGGACGGTCGGGGCGTCCGTCTCCGCCTTATATTCGATGACGAGGGAATCCTCCGTCAGGCGGTACGTGACCTCGGCGCTCAGGTTTCCCGGAAAGCCCATATCGCCGTCCGGCGAGTAAAGACGCAGCCGCGCCTCGCTTTCGCTGACCGGCAGAGGCGTCCAGATCTGATAGGAAAAACCCCCCGGGCCGCCGTGAAGCTGATTCTTCCCCTCGTTTGCCGGCAGTTCGTAATGCTTCCCGTCCAGATCAAACGCCGCGCCGGCGATCCGGTTGCAGAAGCGCCCCACCGCGGCGCCGAAATACGAATCGCCCGAGAAGTACTCTTCCGCGGTATCGTATCCGAGGACCACGTCCCGCTTCCGTCCGGCTTCGTCCCAGACGTTCATGCTGCGGATCACCGCGCCGAGCGTCAGGAGCTTCGCCTCCAGGCCGCGGCCGTTGGAGAGGGTCAGCTCGTGCACCTCGCCGGCCGGGCAGTTTCCGAAATAACGCATGCTCATACGAAATCCACCTTTGCGCCGCCCACGGGACTTAAGGCCAGCGGAATCACGCTGCCGTCGCCCAGCACCGCTTCCACCTGTGCGCGGAAGCTCTCCCACTGATCCTTCGGCACGAAGACCTCCGCCGTCCCGCCGAAGCCGCCGCCGTGGACACGGACGGCTCCCCGGCCCCGCAGGACGTATTCGCAGAGGCCCAGCGCAAACAGGAGCTCCTGATGACTGACCGAGCTGCGGATGGACACGTTCTGCAGATACATGGCGGAAGATTTGCCGGAAGCGTTAACCAGCCGCAGAAAGCCCTCGGTGTCCCCCTTCAGAAGACACATCGCCTCCGAGAGGGCCCGCCGGTTCTCTTCATATACGTGCAGGGCCCGCAGCACCGGCCGGTCGCCGAACAAAAGCCGCAGTTCCCGCAGATTATCCGTAAAATCCTTTTCCGGCAGCTCGCAGAGACGGTCCTTTCCGAAATAGGCGGCTATCATGCGGCATTCCCGCGGGATGGCTGCATACTCCTCGGTCAGATCCTGATGGGAGGCGCCGCTGAAGACCATGCCCAGCTGGTAATCGCCTTCCTCCAGCGAGGATGCGACCCGGCGGACCCAGGGTTCCTTCCCGGAAAAGTCCACGGATACCACGCCGCCCGCAGCGCAGCTGATCTGGTCCAGCAGGCCGCAGGGCTTGCCGAAATAGCGGTTCTCCGCCTGCTGGGCGATCTTCGCCAGCGTGACGGAAGAAAGCTCTCCTTCTCCGTACAGATCCCAGAGAACGGTGCCGATCAGGATCTCAAAGGCCGCCGATGAGGAAAGGCCGCTGCCCGGCGGGACGTTTCCGCGGATGAAGATCGAAAAGCCACCCTTTCCGTTTTCGGGAAAATGCGCCGCCAGCGGACGGAGTCCCTCCGTCATGCCGCGGATCAGCGCCGTCGTGGTCTCCTTCTCCTCCTTCCGGAAGGCCGAATCCGCCAGCTCGATCACGAGCGGCGAAAAACCTTCCGAATACAGACAGATCCGGCCGTCGTCGGCCGGGCTGACGGCCGCGATCAGATCCAGATCCACCGAAGCGGACAGCGTCACGCCGCCCTGATGATCCGTATGGTTGCCGCCAAGCTCCACGCGGCCCGGCGCCCGGTAGAACGCCTCCGCCTTCCGGCCGAAGCGTTTTTCAAACTGCCGGCCGAGAGACTCGTAACGGGCTCTGTGCTTCTCTCCCGCCGCGCCGTATATATCCTGCAAACTGATGGCTTTCAGACTCATAGGGCTTCCTCCTGTATTTCATACTTTAGCACAGCTTCCCGCAAATTTCTATGCTCCGGAGCCAAAAGCTGCGGATCTTTCTTCATGATCTCCGCGGCCAGGGCGGCCGCTTCCAGCAGGATCGCGTGATCCCCGTAGATATCCCCCAGCCTGAAGCGCATTTCACCGCTCTGCCGGATCCCGAACAGATCCCCGGGGCCGCGCAGCCGCAGATCCTCTTCTGCGATCTCGAAGCCGTCGTTGGAGCGGCTCATGATCTCCAGCCGTTTATTCTTTTCTTTCCGGCCCGAGCCGTCCACGAAGACCGCGTACGACTGCGCCTCTCCGCGGCCGACGCGGCCCCGCAGCTGATGCAGCTGCGCCAGACCGAAGCGTTCCGCGTTTTCCACCATCATGACCGTGGCCTCCGGGACGTCCACCCCGACTTCCACGACGGTCGTGGAAACCAGGAGCTGGATCCTTCCGGCGGCAAAATCCCGCATGATCCGGTTCTTTTCTTCTCCGCTCAGGCGCCCGTGCAGCACGCCGATCCGGATATCCGCGGGGAAAAGCTTCCGCAGCGATTCCGCATAGTCCTCCACGTTTTCCCCGCTCAATGATTCGCTGGCCTCCACGAAAGGACAGATGATATAGGCGCGGTGACCGGCCCGGATCTCATTTTCGATCAGCCGGTAGGCGCTTTTGCGGGCGGCCGGCGTCACCACCGCGTTCTGGATCACCTTGCGGCCGCCGGGCAGTTCGTTCAGGACCGAAACGTCCAGGTCTCCGTATAAGATAATGGCAAGCGTGCGCGGGATGGGCGTCGCGCTCATGACCAGCATGTGCGGCAGGATGCCTTTCTCCGCGAGCAGGCTGCGCTGCCGCACCCCGAAGCGGTGCTGTTCGTCGGTGATGACCAGGCCCAGGTTTTTGTACGCCACGCCTTCCTGGATCAGGGCGTGCGTTCCGATAATGATGCCGGCTTCGCCGTCTCTGACGGCCCGCAGGGCTTCCCGGCGCTCAGCCGTCTTTACGGAACCCGTCAGGAGCACGGTTTTGACCGGCAGGCCCCAGGCTCCGAGCAAAGCGGACAGCTTGGCGAAATGCTGCTCCGCCAGCACCTCGGTCGGCGCCATCAGCGCGCCCTGATAGCCGTTATCCGCCGCCGTCAGAAGCGCGAGGAGCGCCACGGCGGTCTTGCCGCTGCCCACGTCGCCCTGCAGCAGGCGGTTCATGCGCTGCGGACCGGCCAGATCCCGCCGGATCTCCGCAAACGCCTTCTGCTGTGCCTCCGTCAGCCGGTACGGAAGGGCCGAAACGGCCTCATCCGCCAGCCCGCTGCGCGGCATCGGACAGGGATTCCCCTGCTTCTCTCCGCTCTGCCGGAGCAGCCGGATGCGCAGGATAAAGAGGAGAAACTCTTCCAGCACCAGACGCGCCCGCGCCGCCTCCAGAAGGCTGCGGCTCTCCGGAAAATGCATCTGGGTATAGGCCTCCCGAAGCGGAAGGCTGTTTTCCAGCCGGACGGCTGCGGGCAGGATCTCCGGCCACTCGTCGGTCAGGTCCAGGGCCTGCCGCACGGCGGCGGCAAAGCGTTTCTGCGAAATCCCCTCCGGCAGGACGTAGCGCGGCGTGATCCGCCCCTGCATCGCCTCATATTCGTCGGGCTGATAAAGGCGCGGCTGGATAAGGCTCAGGCCGTACTGTCCGTTGTCCCGGACCACGCCCCGGAAGACGCGCTCCTGTCCCTGCTTCAGCTGTCCTTTTAAGTAGGGCATGTGGAAAAAGGTCACGCGGAGAAAGCCCAGACCGTCCGTGATCCTGAACGAGATCACCGCGTCCCGGCCGAAGCCTCTCTGCTGAACGGCGGAAGCGATCCGGGCGCGCACGGAGACCGTCTGTCCCGGCTCGGCGCTGCGGATCGGCGTCAGCGGGTCCAGCAGCTCGTAATCCGCGGGAAATACGCGCAGCAGATCCTCAGCCGTTTCCAGGCCCAGCCCGCGCAGTCCTTCCGCCGTTTTCGGGCCGATCCCCTTCAGTTTTTCAATTTTGATCCCGGAAGCTTGTCCCATGACCCCGCCTTTTTCCGTAAAAGCGAAACAGAGCAAAGGTCTCCCCCTGCCCTGTTTCATCCTTCAGGGGAAGCCCGTCCCCTTTCTCTTATTCGACTGAAATAATGTAGTAATAGATCGGCTGCGTGCCGCTGTAAAGCTCCACGTCGCACTGCGGATACTTGTCCGTCAGCGCGTCGGCCAGCTTTCTGGCGTCCTCATCGTTCACGTCCGAACCGTAGTAGAGGGAAATGACGGCCGCGTCCTCGTGCATCATGGCGGCGACGGTATCCTGCGTGACCTCGTCGATCTTCTTGCCGACCGCGTACAGTCCGTTCGGGCCGCCCAGGCCCATGATGTCGCCCTTGCGGATCTTCATGCCGTTGATGGTGGTGGAGCGGACCGAGTACGTCACCTCCGCGCTCAGGACGTTGTCCATGGTCTGGCGCATGATGCACTCGTTGTCCCGCACGTTCTGATCCTGGCTGAAGCCCAGCAGCGCGCTGATGCCCTCCGGGATCGTGGTGCTCGGGATCACGACCACCTTTTTATTCTTCGTCAGGCCGGCCGCCTGCTGCGCCGCCAGAATGATGTTCTTGTTGTTCGGCAGCAGGAAGATGGTGCGGGCCGGGACCTTTTTGATGGCCTCCAGCATGTCGTCCGTGCTGGGATTCATGGTCTGGCCGCCTTCCACGATCTCATCCACGCCCAGGCTCTTGAAGATCTCCACCAGGCCGGTGCCGGCCGCGGTGGCGATGAAGCCGTAGTCCTTCCATTCGGATTCGGGGATCTCCGCCGGCTTTTTCGGCGTGAAGACCACCTTCTTGGCGGCTTCGCGGCGTTCGGCGTTGCGGCGCGTCTGCGCATCGTTCTGGAAACGCATGTTCTCGATCTTCAGGTTCGTCAGCGGGCCGTAGGTCAAGGCTTTCTGGATCGCGTTGCCCGGATCGTTCGTATGGACGTGGACGCGGCAGATCTCCTCGTCCGAGACCATGACGATGGAATCGCCGATGCCTTCCAGGAAGGCCCGGAACCCCCTTTCGCTTTCGTCATTGAACGGCTCGTCCAGATGGATCATGAACTCGGTGCAGTAGCCGAAAACGATCTCGCCCAGATTAGCCTCGTTGAAGATGATATCCTCGTGCTCGATCACGCCGTTTTTCAGGAAATCGTCTTTCTTGTCCTGCTCTTCGTCCAGCGAGACCTCATGCCCCATCAGGCAGGAATACGCCCCCTTCAGGAAGACGATCAGGCCCTGTCCGCCGGAGTCCACCACGCCGGCCTCTTTCAGGACCGGCAGCAGCTCAGGCGTCTGCTCCAGGACCTCGTCGCCGTGCGTAATGGTCGCGTGCATCAGGCTTTCCAGGTTGGCCGTTTCCTTGACCTGTTCCGCCCAGAACTCCGCCATGCCGCGGGCTACGGTCAGAATGGTGCCTTCCTTCGGCTTCATGACCGCCTTGTACGCGGTCTCCACCGCTTTTTTCATGGCTTCGTTGATGGCTTCGGCGTCCAGATATTCCTTCTCCTGAGCGACCTTGCAGAAGCCGCGCAGCAGCTGGGACAAAATAACGCCGCTGTTGCCGCGGGCGCCGCGCAGGGAGCCGAAGGCGATCGCCTTGGAAACGGCTTCCAGATCCGCTTTTTCCAGTTTCTTCAGTTCCTTGACAGCCGTCGTGACCGTCATGGTCATATTGGTGCCGGTATCTCCGTCCGGGACCGGGAAAACGTTCAGGTCGTTGATCCAGGTCTTATTTGCTTCCAGAGACGCCGCGCCGGACAGGAACAGCTTCAGCAGCTGATCTCCTTCAATTCTGTATGTTGCCACTTCCTACATTCCTCCGGGATCTTAATCAATCAGGCGCACACCTTCCACAAAAACGTTCACCTTATCCACGGGGATTCCGGTAAAGGCTTCTACCTTGTATTTTACATTTTCAATCAGATTGTCCGAAACGGCGGCGATGCTGACGCCGTAAGCCACGATGATGTGGAATTCCAGAACCAGCCGGCCCTCCTCGATCTGGACGCTGACGCCCTGAGAGAGATTCTCCTTTTTCAGAAGCTGATTGATGCCTTCCTTTACGTTCATTGCGGCCATTCCGACCACACCGAAGCACTCCACAGCCACAGCGCCGGCATACTTGGCGATCACGTCGGTATCAATGATCACTTCGCCTCTTTCCGTTTTAATATTGGCTTTCATGAAGGGACTCCTTTCATTAATAGTGCAAACCGAAATAGTATTATACGCTTCTCCGGCGGGAAAAGCAAGCATTTCCCGCCGGAAATGATCATTTATATATTCAGGATCCGTTTGGAATTGGAGATAACGCAGTTGGAGATCTTTTCGGGCGGCACGTTCATGCCTTTATCGACCCACAGCTCCAGCAGGCCGACAAAGGCCGAATAGCAGTACGCCACCTGGATCCGCAGGTCGACCGACGGCTGTTTTCCGTACTTCGGATGGAAATAGTACTTTCGGAGCATCTGCTCCGTGGTCTCCCGGAATTCCGCTTCCCGGTACAGGACAAAAAAGCGCTGCATCCGGTCGTCCCGGTAGATCCGGGTGACGAACTGGGATATGAATTCGAACATATCGGAATAATCGGAAGGGACCGTCTCATTCAGCAGATTTTCGATATCGTCCAGGACGCCCTTCCGGACGACGTTTCCCAGGTCCTCCGCATCTTTGTAGTATTTATAGAACGTGGTGCGGTTGACGCCGGAGCGGCTGCAGACTTCCTTGACAGTGATCTTCCCGATGGGATTCTCTGCCAGAATATCAAGATACGCGGTCTCGATGCTGTTTTTCGTGATGGCAACTCTTTTGCTTTGTTTTTTCATGGTAATTCCCCCTCATTTTCATATGCGGCTGAGCATTTTGGGTGGAAATGTACACTATTCCGTTTACAGTTTATTAAAAGACAACACGATTGTCAACCTTTATAGGGCCTTCGGCAGCCGTTTTTTTATCCGATACGGCGCGCGCAGTACAGGCTGTAGGATCCGAAGCCGAAAACGATGAGGCACCAGCCGGCAACGACCGCCGCGCAGATCCCGCCGATCCCCCATACGGGGACCAGCAGATAGGACAGCCCGACGCGCAGCAGGATCGATCCACCTGAGGCCGCCATGGTCAGGCGCAGACGCCCCAGCCCCCGGAAGAAGCTCTGGATCGTCTCCCCGAAGTAGGAAAGAATATACAGGAAGGCCATGATGTGCAGGTACTTTGCTCCGGCCGCAATAACGTCCGGATTTCCGGAGAAGACGCCGACCAGCCGCGGTGCAAGGAAGAAAACGGCGGTGCCCAGGATCACCAGCAGCGCTACCATGATCTTCAGGTTCGTATAGAAGAAGCGGCGGACGCGGTCGGTGTTGCCGTGTCCCAGATTCTGCGCGATCGCCACGACCATAGCCGCGTTGATGCCCTGCGGGAAGCAGAACACGAACTGCTCGACGCGCATCCCCATATTGTAGCCGGTCACCGTCGTATCGCCCAGCGGCGAGAGCATCCCCTGCACCAGGAAGCGGCCGACCGTTACGACGGCCTGCTGAAGCGCCGCCGCCCAGGCATAGCCGGCTATGGTCCCGAGAAGGGACAGATCGGGCCGCAGCCGCTCTCCCTTCAGGCTGAGGGGCGGGCACTTTTTCTCAATGTAGAGCGCCATCCACAGGGTCGAAAGGAGCTGGCAGAAGACCGTCGAACAGGCGACACCGGTGATGCCGAGGCCGAAGACGCCGCAGAGAAGAAGGTCCAGCAGCGCGTGCAGGACCGACGAGACCAGCAGCACCGTGAACGGCAGGCGGGAATTGCCCCAGGATCGCAGCGCCGAAGCCAGGTAATTGTAGAAAAAGCAGAAAATCAGGCCGGAAAAGATGATGGTCAGATAATGCATGGCCTCGTCCACGCTTTCCGCGGAATAGCCCTGCCGCAGCAAAATGCCCCGGGAAAACAGAAGGCCGGTCAGGGTGAACAGCAGGCTGACGGCTCCGCCCGCAAACAGCGTCGTGATATGCACCCGCTTCAGTTTCTCCCAGTCTCCCGCGCCGGAGAGCCGTCCGACCAGGACGCCTACACCGATGCTGACGCCGAGCAGCAGCGAATAAAAGATATCCATGATCGGTGCGGCGATGCTGATGCCGTTCAGCGCCGAATCCCCCAGGAAGCGCCCCACCACGATGGCGTCGACGATATTGTACAGCTGCTGGAAGACATTCCCGAGTATGATCGGGACGGCAAAGACCAGCACCGTCTTCAGGGGCGGCGCATTCAGGAGCGCGCCGCTTTGATTGGCCTTATCGTTCTTCATGGATGACCTCGTATCCTGTCAATACAGAAAAACAGCCCGCGACGGCAGTTAATGTCAGCGGGCTGTTTTAAGCGGGCGGAGAATTACGCTCTTTCAACCTTGCCGGATTTCAGGCAGGAAGTGCAAACGTACATTTTCTGTGTTCCGCCTTCAACCTTCACGCGAACGGACTTGATGTTCGGCTTCCAAATATGATTGGACCGTCTATGAGAATGGCTCACGTTGTTGCCAAAATGAACACCCTTCCCGCAAATAGCACATTTCGCCATGTCAGCACCTCCTTACTACATAAACCGCTGCATTTTTCAACGCAACGGTAAGACTATAGCAAAACCCCGCGGAAAATGCAAGGGGAATTTTCAAAAAATCTCAAAAAAACCGAAGCGCGTCCGCTTCCGGCGGATTTCCTCAGATCTCCAGATCGTCGAAGGCGCTCTCCACCGCCGCGTCGACCTTGCTGTTCTTCTTGTGCAGCATGGAAAGGACGCGGTTGACGGTATCCGGCGCGGACTCGATCAGATGGACCAGCTTGTCCTGCTCCTGGATATTGATGATGCGGGCGATGCCGTCCTGCACGACCAGTACCGCGCTGGGGCTGAACTTGGCGCCCATGCCGCCACCGCCCAGGTTCCGGTTCGACTTCTCATTGACGTTGGCGCCGGCGCCTACGCCGATCGCAACGTCCATCAGGGGCAGGACGAAGGTGTTCTGATTGATCACCACCGGTTCTCCCACCACCGTCTTGGACGTGATCATCCCGTTCATGCTTTCGAACATGGACTGCATGGCTGTGTCGAATCTGTTTTTGTTCTCTGACATGGCTGTATCCTCCCGATTTATGCCGCACTTGCCTGTGATTTTTCTTTATGACCGGCCCGTTTCGTCTTTTTCTCTTCTCCGTCTTCTTCGCCGTCGTTCCGGTGCTTTAACTGCTTTATCCAGCGCCGGATCCTTGCGTTAAGAAGGAGCCGCAGCGCCGCGCCGACGATCACGCCCAGCCGGATCCTTCCGCCGACTTCGGTGTAGATGTTGATCCGCTTTTCGTCATAGACGCCGTCCAGACGGATATGCTCGCCGTAGAGCGGATAAAAGCGGTAGATCTTGCCGATGATCTGCCCGGTCTTAGCCGGATCGCCCAGCCCCAGTTCGCCCTCCACCTGGAAGCGCGTCGGCAGCAGGTGTTTTCCGAGCCGCAGCAGCTGCTTTTCGATCAGATAGACCGCGTCCTGATTCTTTTCATCGTCCCAGAAGTCTGAGATCTTTTCGATCCATTCGGACGCCGTTTTCAGGAAGGATCCCTCTTCGCTCTCCTCCGCCGCTTCGGGCGCCGGTTCCGCGCTTTCCTCCTGCCGCTTCTTTTCTTTTGCCTTTCCGGCCGCTTCCTTCCGCGCCTTTACGGCATCCAGTTCGGCCTGCTTCTCGGCCGCTTTCTGCTCCAGCTTCTCGAAGAGCGCGTCGTACCGGTCTTTTTTCTTTTCTTCCTTCGGCGGCTGCTCCTGCTCTTTTTCCGCCGGCGGTTCTTCCGGGGCGGGCGGCGGCGCCGCTTCTTCTTTCTTTTCAGTCACGGCCGGCTCCGCCGCTTTTCCCTTCGGATCGGAAGCTGACGTATCGGCCTTTTGTTCGCCGTCCGTGACTTTCGTATCGTTTCCGGCTTCTTCGCCGGTCTTCTTTTCATCGCCCCAGTTGCCCAGGTACATCTTCTTGAACGCGTGGCCGAACACGCAGATCCGCACCCGTATCTGCGTCTGGATCGCCTCCGCCTTTACGTGGATCAGCTTCAGGAGCCAGGATACGCTGAGCTTCGCTTTCAGCTGTTCATGATAGCGCCCCTTCACGTTATAGCGCAGCGGGACGAACAGAAGGAGCAGAAGGATCAGCAGAACCAGCCCCAGGATCACGAGCAGCGTGATGCCGAGGATCTTCAGGATCAGCAGAAGAATGGAGAGTACGGTACCTATACGCTCACCTCCCTCCAGTTCACGAGCGGCTGGCCGGCAAAATACGCCTTCAGTTCAGCCGTTCCGGTGGCCTTCAGGCAGTCGTTCGCCATCTTTTCCACCAGGGCAAAGGCCTCCGCCCGGTTGGCCGCCAGGCCGACCACGGAGAGCTTTTCGCCCTGATAGGCCTTGTTCCGGCTTTCCTTCACGCTCATCAGGTCCAGCTGGGCCTTCGGGTATCCGGACAGGACGATCAGCCAGTTCTTATCGAATTTGCTCTTTTTGCCCCGCTCCGCGGCACGCAGAAGCCGGGGCGCCTTCGTCCCCGCCTTTTCTCCCACGTACAGGTCTTTGAGCCACTTCATCTTTTATTCCTCTAAAACCGTCGGATTCTTTGCTACGTAATCCGCAAAGGACCAAATCGTCAGGATCAGCGCCGCCCACATCAGGATATCGGCGGTCAGCTGCCAGTATTTCCATTCGAACGGGAACAGCAGGAAGGCGACCCACAGCGTCTGCAGATTCGTTTTCCGCTTTCCCAGATTGCCCGCCGCGATCACCACGCCCTTTTCCACGGCTACCAGCCGGAACCCGCTGATGGCGAATTCCCGGGCCACGATCACGATCACGGCCCAGGCCGGGACCGTGCCGCGGGCGATCAGGCAGATCAGGATGGAGCAGATCAGGAGCTTGTCCGCCAGCGGATCCATAAACTTGCCGAAGTTGGTGATCCAGTTGTTTTTCCGGGCCAGATAGCCGTCCAGGAAATCCGTAAAGGACGCCAGCAGGAACAGCACGCCGGCCGCGTATATCAGGGCGTTGTCTTTCGCCAGAAGGATCAGGACCACGATCAGCGGGACCATGAGGATCCTGGCTATCGTCAGCTTATTCGGCAGATTCACGGATTCTTTCCCCCAACAGATCGTATCCCCTGGCGCCGGTCACCCGGACCTCGGCAAAGGAGCCGCTCTCCCATTCCCTTTCGTCTTCGAAGAAGAGGAAGCCGTCCACGTCCGGCGCATCGCCGGCCGTCCGCGCCACGTATACGTTTTCGTCCGCCACTTTCCCTTCGATCATCACGTTCAGGCGGCGGCCGATCATTTCCCGGCTCTTTTCGAACGCGATCTGCTGCTGCGCCAGCATCAGCTCCCGGCGGCGCTTCTCCTTGATCCGCTTCGGGATCTGGCCTTTCATGCGGGCCGCCGCGGTGCCTTCCTCCCGGGAATAGCAGAACACGCCCAGGCGGTCAAAGCGGATCTCCTTCAGGAAACGCAGGTTTTCCGCATGCTCTTCCTCCGTTTCGCCGGGGAAGCCGGTCAGCAGCGTGGTCCGCAGCACGATATCCGGGATCCTTTCCCGCAGCTGCCGGATCCGCTCGCGCAGTTCGGCCTGCGTGGTCTTCCGGCCCATGCGCGCCAGTACGCTGTCCGCCGCGTGCTGGATCGGCAGATCCAGATAATGGCAGAGTTTTTCCGAAGAGGCCATGCATTCGATCAGTTCGTCGGTCAGCTCCTCCGGATAGCCGTACAGAAGGCGGATCCAGCGGATGCCCTCCACCCCCTCCAGGCGGCGGATCAGCTCCGGCAGCTTTTTGCCGCCGTACAGATCCGTCCCGTAGAGCGTCGTTTCCTGCGCAACCAGGATCAGCTCCTTCACGCCTTTTTCCGCCAGATCCCGGGCCTGCTCCAGCAGGAAATCCATGGGATAGCTGCGGTAACGGCCGCGGGCAAAGGGGATCGCGCAGTAGGTGCAGTACTTGTCGCAGCCCTCCGCGATCTTCAGATAGGCGGTATATCCGCCGCCGGTCAGGATCCGGTCCTTCACCATCGGCAGCACGTCGACGTTTTCGAAATAGGCGGCCGGCGAACCTTCTTCATGAAGCGCTTCCGCCACCGCTTCCGCAATATGCTGATAGGAAGCCGTCCCCAGAACGGCGTCCAGTTCGGGCAGTTCCTTCAGGATCTCGTCCTTATAGCGCTGCGCCAGGCAGCCGCCGGCCAGCAGCGCGCGGCAGCGGCCCTCCTTCTTCCAGCAGGCCAGGTCCAGGATCGCGTTGATGCTCTCCTCCTTCGCGTCGCCGATGAAGGAGCAGGTGTTGACGATGATCACCCCCGCCTGAGCCGGATCGTCCGTAAAACGGTAGCCCGCCTTCTCCAGGAGTCCCAGCATGGCCTCCGAATCCGACAGGTTCTTATCGCAGCCCAGAGACAGGAAATAGACCGATTCCATCAGCCTTCCTCCGGACCTTCCTCTTTCTCATCCTCAAAGAACTTTCCGTCCTCGGGTCCGGCCTCTTCCTCGTCGTCCTCGTCATCGTCGTCGTCATCCTCCGCCAGGCTGATCCGTCTGCGGGCTTCCTCCTCCGCGGCGCGGGCTTCCGCCTCTTTCGCCAGGCGTTCCGCTTCCTCCGCGCGGCGCGCGGCATAGCGTTCCTCGAACTCCGCGCGCTCTTCTTCGCTCAAGATGCGGATATCGCCGTTATACAGTTCCTCCACGGCAATGGAGAGCGGCCTGCGGGAATGATCTTCCAGTTCCATATATCCCTTGTCCACCATCTGACGGGCGCGCTTGGCGGTCCCCATCACGATGGAATAGCGGCTTTTTACGACGGGCTCCTTGCCCTCTTCGTTGATCTTGTTCATCATTTCAGAAAATGAAGGATGTAACATCAGGATTCTCCTTTATAAACAACGTTCAAACAGGTATTATATCACGGTTTCCGCGATCTTTCAAGATTTCCGTCAATTCCGCCTGCACGGCTTTCGTCAGCTTAAGCGCCTCTTCCCGGGGGACTCTTGCGCCGCCCTTGCCCTGCGCCAGCGCGTGGATCTCCGCCGCCGTGGCGTCTACGTCATCGTTGACGACCACGTATCCGTACCGATCCACGATATCGGCTTCGCGGACCGCCTTGATCATGCGGTTCGTGATCTGCTCTTCGGTCTCTGTTCCGCGCCCGGTGATCCGGCGGACCAGTTCCTTCGCGTCCGGCGGGATGATATACACGGAGACCGCGTCGGGGCAGAGCCGGCACACGTTCATGGCGCCTTCCACTTCGATGTCCAGGATCACCGTATTGCCCGCGTTCCGCAGCTCCTCCACGTGATCCTTCAGCGTGCCGTAGGAACGGTTGAAAAAGCGGGCGTATTCCAGAAAGCGTTCCTCCTCCACCCACTGGTCAAAGGTCTCCGGGGCGACGAAAAAGTAATCCTTTCCGTCCACCTCTCCCGGCCGCGGCGCACGGGTCGTCGCCGATACGGAAAAAGCGTACTCCGGATGCTCAGACATCAGCTTCTTGATGACCGTTCCCTTCCCCACGCCGGAGAAGCCGGAAACGACCAGAAGCCCGCCTCTTTTTTTTCTGCGTCTTGCCATGGTTCTTCCCTGCCTTCGTTGACATTCAAGAGCGTTATCATTATAATATTTTTATATACTTTCGTCAACGAAAGAGGACACAAAATGAAAAAGTTTCAGAGAATCGGAGCCATCGCCGTCATCATCCTCCTGCTGTCCATGTACGTCGTCTGCTTTATCGCGGCCGTCAGCGGCTCCGAAAAGCTGCAGCCCCTCTTCCGGGTCACGCTCGGAATGACCGTTGCGCTTCCGGTCCTGCTCTATATCTTCATTCTTTTCCTGCGTCTGGGAGAGAAAAACAAGGTGCAGCTGCCGGAAAAAGCGCCGGATGAGGCCCTTCCCGAAGAAACGGACCAGCCGTAAGCGCTTTCCGTTTTACTTTTTTCCGGATCTGTTGTATAATAATTGTTTAGATACCTGCCACTTTCCGGCCCGGCCGGCTGTATTGTGAATATAAGGGCATCAGGAGATCTTTTTCATGAAGACAGTCGATATCGTCGTCCCCTGCTTCAACGAAGCGGAAGTCGTCGAGACCTTTCTAGCAGAAACCGAACGGATATGCGGGCAGATCGCCGGCTACCGTTTTTCCTATATCTTCGTCGATGACGGTTCCCGGGACGCCACCCTTCCCCTCCTGCGGAAGATGCAGCAGGAGAACGAACGCGTCCATTATCTCTCCTTCTCCCGCAACTTCGGGAAGGAGGCCGCCATGTACGCCGGATTAAAACATACGTCCGGGGACTACGTCATCGTCATGGACGCGGACCTGCAGCATCCGCCTGCGCTGATCCCGCAGATGGTAAAGGAGCTGGAGGCGGGCCACGACTGCGCAGCCGCCTGCCGCAGCACCCGCGACGGCGAGAAGGGGCTCCGCAGTCTCTTTTCCAGCTTGTTCTACCGCTTCAGCAATTCCATGTCCGACGTCAAAATGCCGCAGAACGCCGTGGATTTCCGCATGATGACCCGCCAGATGGTCGACGCGATCCTCTCCCTCTCCGAGGTGGAGCGCTTCTCCAAGGGGATCTTCGTCTGGGTCGGCTTCGATACGGTCTGGATTCCCTACGAAAACGTGGAACGGACGCTTGGCACCAGCAAGTGGAGCTTTAAGGGGCTGCTGAAATACGCCATCGACGGCATCACCGCCTTCACGGTCAAGCCGCTGAAGCTGATCCGCAATTTCGGCATCCTGCTCTGCGGGATCTCGCTGATCTACATCCTGGCCACGCTGATCAAGACGCTGATCATGGGGATCGACGTCCCCGGCTACGCGTCCCTGCTCTGCATCACGCTGTTTTTGGGCGGCACCATCCAGCTCTCCATCGGCGTCGTGGGCGAATACGTTGCGCATATCTACCTGGAGGCCAAGGACCGGCCGGTCTACATTCTGAAGGAGACGGATCTGGCCGCTCTGCCGGAAGGCGCCAAAGACGCGGCCTCCGGCGAAGATGCAAAGGAGGCTCCGCGGGCATGAAAGAAAAACTTGAGGCGCTTTGGAAGAAATACGTCAACCGCGAGACCATCACCTATATCATCTTCGGCGTACTGACCACGCTGGTCAACTGGGCCATCTACTACGGACTGCGCGAACTTAACGTGGATTACAAGATCGCCCAGATCGCCGCCTGGATCGGCGCCGTCATCTTCGCGTTCTTTACCAATAAGCACTTTGTTTTTCAGAGCACCGACTACACGCCCCGCGTGCTGCTGGCGGAGTTCTGGAAATTCATCGCGGCGCGCCTGCTGACCTTCGCGATCGAGACCGCCTTCCTGCTGCTCACGGTCGACGTACTGCACCAGAACGACCGGATCATGAAGCTGGTCATATCCGTCGTCGTCATCATTCTGAACTACGTATTCAGCAAGCTGTTTATCTTTAACAGGAAGGAAAAGGAGAAAGCCGATGAAGACTAAACGAAGCTTCAGCGAAAAGCTCCCCCTGCTGGCCGCCTTTGTCCTGCCGATCGTGATCATGCTTGGCATTTTCGCGGGCAAGGAGATCTGGCCCTTCGGAGACAACTGTTTTCTCCGGACGGATCTGTATCACCAGTACATCGCCTTTTTCGAGGATCTCGCCGACCGTCTGCGGAACGGGCGCAGCCTGCTCTACGCCTTCGACATCGGCCTGGGCAGCAACTATACGGCGCTGTTCGCGTACTATCTCTGCGCGCCGCTGCATCTCTTCGCTTTCCTGATCCCCACCGAATACATGATCGAGTTCATCACCTATCTGATCGTGCTGAAGATCGGTCTGTGCGGCTGGGCCATGGCCTGGTATCTTTCCCGGCGCTTCAACACCCGCCACTGGGCGCTGACGCTCTGCGGCGTCTGCTACGCCTTAAGCGGCTATCTGGCCGCCTACAGCTGGAACATCATGTGGCTGGACGTGCTGTGGCTCTCCATCTTCGCCATCTACGGCCTGGAAAGACTGGTGAAGGACAATAAGCCCTTCCTGTACTGCATCACGCTGGCCCTTTCCATTCTCTGCAACTACTACATCAGCATCATGCTCTGCCTCTTCATGGTGCTCTACTTCTTCAACCGCCTGATCGCGCTGCCCGGCTACCGGGGCATGAAGCTGCTGGGGCGCATCGCCAGCTTCGGCTTTTATTCCCTGCTGGCCGGCATGATCGCCTGCGTCCTGGTGGTTCCCTGCGCCTACGCCCTCATGGGGACCGCCTCGGCCAACACGACCTTCCCGAAGACCATCAGCAATTACTTCGCGATATTCGAAATGCTCTCCCGGCATCTGCTGGTCGTGGACGTGGAGATCGGCCTGGATCACTGGCCCAATATCTACTCCGGCGTGCTGGTCTTCCTGCTGGTCCCGCTCTACTACATGAACAAGCGCGTCAGCTTCCGCGAAAAGATCGCCAACACCCTGCTCATCGGCTTCATGCTGCTGAGCTTCAACACCAACGTGCTCAATTACATCTGGCACGGCTTCCATTATCCGAACTCCCTGCCCTGCCGCCAGTCCTATCTCTACACCTTCATCATCATGGTGATGTGCTTTGAAGGCGCGCGGGAGCTGGAGCGGATCAACAAGAACACGCTGATCCGCATCCTCTGGGGCGCCGTCGGCGTCATCCTGATCGCGGAGGTGATCACCGATTCCGCCGAGATCCCTTATTACGCCTGCTATTCGACTATCGCCTTTCTGGGACTGTACGTGCTGTGCTCCTATCTGCACAAGACCGGGAGGATGGAAAAGAGCAGCGCGCTGGCGCTCGGCGTCTGCTTCCTGATCATCGAGATGGGCCTGAACACCGCCGTCACCAGCGTGTCCTACGTGCGGCGCTCGGATTTCATGCGCTACAACGACAGCTTCGACCAGCTGGTCGCGATCGCGGAGGAGGGCAAGACCTTTACCCGCATCGAGCGGCAGTATATCCGCACCAAGAACGACGGCGTCTATTTCGGCTACAACAGCGCCTCCATCTTCTCCTCCACCACGAACGCGGCCATCTCCGATTTCTACAAGAAGGTCGGCCTGGAGGGCAACACCAACGCCTACGCCATTACGGGCGCCTCGCCTTTCATGTGGTCCTTCCTCGGCATCGAATACAAGCTGACGGACGCCAGGCTGCCCGTCTGCCCTCTCTATGAGATGGTGGATCACGCGGAAGACCGGAAGGGCGGCACCAACTATCTCTATCACAACCTGTATACGCTGCCGCTGGGCTATCTGATCCCGGCCGACGTGGATCAGCTCTGGACGCCGACGACGGGCAACCCGGTCCGCTCGCAGAACAGCTACGTGAATCTGGCGACGGGCCTGGGCAACATCTTCGATACCGTCAAATCCAGCGTTTCCGGCGCCACCATGAACGCCGTCGCCTCCCAGGCCGGCTATTACGTGGCCTACGTCGGCAGCACCAGCGTCAAGAAGGTCACGGCCAGCGTCAACGGAGAAAAATCCAAAGTCTGGGATTCCATCAACCGCAACTACCTGGTGGATTACGGCTGGCTGGAGGAAGGCGACGACATCAAGCTGGTCGCCTCCGACGTCAGTACCATGACCGCGACGCTCTACCGCCTGAACTTGGACAACTTTACCGCCGCCGTCGCGGAGCTTTCCTCGCATCCC
>JAEEUR010000021.1 GCA_016290595.1 Lachnospiraceae bacterium
GCAGGCCATGGGGAGGGCGGTGCCCCACTGGCCGGCGCCGGTCTCCGTGGTCACGCCTTTCAGGCCCTGCTTCTTGGCGTAATAGGCCTGGGCGATGGCGGAATTGAGCTTGTGCGAGCCGCTGGTATTGTTGCCTTCGAATTTGTAGTAGATCTTCGCCGGCGTATCCAGCGCCTTTTCAAGGAAGTACGCCCGCACCAAAGGCGAAGGGCGGTACATTTTGTAGAAGCTGCGGATCTCGTCGGGGATCGGGATGAACGGGTCGTCGTTGTTCAGCTCCTGGGCCACCAGCTCGGAGCAGAAGACGGCTTCCAGCTCGGCGGCCGTCATGGGCTGCTTCGTGGCCGGATTCAGAAGAGGAGCGGGCTTCTTTTTCATATCGGCCCGCAGGTTGTACCAGGCATTCGGCAGTTCGTCTTCGGTCAGGTAGGTCTTGTAGGGTACGTCCTGGATCTGCTGTTTCATTTTTTGTCTCCTTTCTTCTCTGGGGGAAACTGTTCAGGACCGCTTCCCATTCGCAAAAATGTGTTCCTGAATAAGATATAACGGTAACCACATTTTTGCTCATGAGGGGCGGTACCTGTCGGTACTCATCCTTTCGAAAAGTGTTTTTGGTGAGCAAGCTCCCCGAAACGCTTTTCGGAAGGACCGTCCCGAACAGTTTCCTTGGGGACAAAAAAACCTGTCCCCACATGCAGAATGCTGGGACAGGATATCTTTCCTGCGGTGCCACCCGGCTTGGCGCTTCGCGCCCTCTTTGTGCACGCCGTCACGTGCCGGCCCTTGATCTCGGAGTGCCTGCTCCGTCGCCCATACTGACCCTGCGGCGTTCTGTTTGCCCTCGGAAGTCCATTCGGCGCCGGATGCTGTGCCGCCATTCCACCGCCGGCGGCTCTCTGATCCAGGGGAAACGGCGCTTACTTACTCTTCCTCAACGGTTGGAAGAAGCTTAGCACGGAAAAAAAGGAATGTCAATCCGCAGATTCTGCCTGTTTTGTTGTTTTTTGCGGACGGGACACGTTTTGCGCTCCGCCTCTTGCTTTTTTCCGGCTTTTATGCTACCGTATGCCTCGCGGAGAAGGGTGAATGATCGCGGGGCGTTTTTCGCAACGAGGAAAGTCCGGGCTTCACAGGGCAGGATGCCGGATAACGTCCGGCGGAGGCGACTCCCGGGAAAGTGCAACAGAGATATACCGCCGCCGGCGGCTTCGGGCCGCGGGCGGTAAGGGTGAAAAGGCGGTGCAAGAGACCACCGGCCGGCCGGCAACGGGCGGCGCTATGCAAACCCCATCCGAAGCAAGCTCAAACAGGAGGCATAAGGCGGCCCGTCTGCCTCCGGGTAGAGTGCTTGAGCCGTCCAGCGACGGGCGGTCTAGACAGATGATCATTCACGACAGAACCCGGCTTACAGCCCTTCTCCGCTTAAGAAAGGAATCCGTATGGGACGCAGAGTTCAGCAGCTTGATACCCTGGCCAATGTGCTGTACGTGCTGATCAGCCTGATGCTGGTCGGCGTCGGAGCGTACAGCCTGATCAAAGGCACTCTGCATTACGTCTTTCTGATCTTCGGCGGTGCGGCGCTGTATTTCCTCATCAACGGGATCTCGGAATACGTCCGGGGCGGCGAAGGCGCGAAAAAGCGCGGCCTGTACAAGCTGATCCTGGTCCTGCTGCTGGCGGGAGCCTGCTTTATCACGCGGATCTGCCTGTAGGCGGACGGCGTCCGGGCGCGCAAATTCTTTCGGAAAATCTCCAAATATTGCTTGCAATTTAGAAAACGGATGCTATAATATTCAACCGTGACATATCACGATCCTTGCTTTCCCGCGCAAAAAAGGGAAGGCCGAAGTCCAAAAGGAGGTTAGCATGAACAAGTACGAATTAGCCGTTGTACTGAGTAGCGCCATTTCCGACGAGGAGAGAGCTTCCGCTCTTGACAGAGTGAAAGAGTATATCACCCGGGCCGGCGGTACCATCACGGGCGTAGACGAATGGGGCAAGAAGAAGCTCGCTTATGAGATCCAGAAGATGAGCGAAGCTTATTACGTCTTCATTCAGTTCGAAGCCGAGACGTCTGTTCCTTCTCAGGTGGAAGAAAGTGTCCGTCTGATGGAGCAGGTGATTCGTTTCCTGTGCGTCAACAGGGAAGAGTAAGAGAGGAATACATGAATAAGGTTATTTTGATGGGTCGTCTGACCCGTGATCCCGAAGTACGGTACTCTACCGGAGAAAATGCCACGGCGATCGCCCGTTTCAGCATTGCCGTCGACCGTCGTTTCCGCCGCGGCGGAGACGGGGCCGAAGCCGATTTCTTCAACTGCACGGCGTTCGGCAAGCAGGGAGAGTTTGTAGAAAAGTACCTGAAGAAGGGGACCAAGATCCTGCTTTCCGGGCGGATCCAGAATGACAACTACACCAACAGAGACGGACAGAAGATCCAGGCGGTGCAGATCATTGCGGAAGAGATCGAATTTGCGGAAAGCAAGAACGCCTCCGGCGGCAGCGCCCGCTCCGAGGCAGCGGAAAGAGCTTCCGCGCCGGTCAGCGACGGATTTATGAATCTGCCTGACGGCGGAGACGAGGAGCTCCCGTTCAATTTCTAATTGCAGGAGGGTATTATCATGGCATTTGCGAAGAAAGACGATAAGGGCGGCGCGCCGAGAAAGCACGGTATGATCCGTCGCAAGAAGAAAGTCTGCGCCTTCTGCGGCGCAGCCGGCGAAGTTGATTTCAAGGACGTCAACCGCTTAAAGGAGTACATCTCCGAGCGCGGCAAGATCCTGCCCCGCCGGGTCACCGGTACCTGCGCCCGTCATCAGCGCATGGTCACCACGGCTATTAAGCGGGCCCGCAACCTGGCTCTGCTGCCGTACACGGTAGACTGAGAACAAAAGCAAACGATGCAGACCCCGGTCCGAAGCGGCCGGGGTTTTTTGTGCCCGGAAGGCTTGACAGGGCCCTGACTTTCGGGCATTATTATCCCGTAACCCCAATCACGGCAGACAGATCCGTTTCGGTCGGGAAAGGAGCGAAGAAGGATGAAATATTGTATATACTGCGGGAAACCGATGGATGACCGGGCAGCATTCTGCTCAAACTGCGGACGGGCGACGGGCACGGCGCAGCAGCAGACGCCGGTCCGGCCGATACAGAATGCAAGGCCCGTACAGACGCAGCAGCCCGTGCAGCAGAGCCAGTCGGCGGGCTGGCAGGTGAGATCGCCGCAGCTGAATACGGCACGGCAGGCGCAGCCTCAGAAGAAGAAGGGGCATGCCGGCGCGATCCTGGCGCTGCTCCTCGTTCTGGCCCTGGCGGGCGTTCTCTGCTTTGTGTGGCCCGGTTTCTTGAGAAAAAAAGAGGCGGATCCGGACAGCCTGATCAACCGCGTGCAGGTCACGATCCCGAATCCGACCGGCCCGGAAGCGCTGGTCAACCTGGAACTGGGGATCGCTTTGGAATACTATACGGAAGCGCGGATGCTTCTGGAAAAGCTGGCGCGGTACGATGAAGGAAATCTGGACGAAGCGGAATTCAGGCAGCTCGTAGCCGACGCCGTCACCGCCTTTGAGAATGCGGAAAAGATCAGTGAAAGCCTGGAGAAGTGCGTGGATCTCTGGATGGAAGCGGACGACGTAAGGGAGAAGCCGAAGATCAAGGTTCTTCAGAGGGCGGACGAAAAAAGCGCTTCTTCGGATCCGTTCACGCGGAAGGTCTATGCGGCGAAGAAATCCGCCTCGGAAATGACGGCGCAGGAGATCGTGGACGTCTTTGACAAGGCCAAAAACGGTCAGAAGATCAGAACCCTTGCTACATTACTTGGTACAGACGCCAAGCACGCCTACGCGCAGCTAAAAATGGCGCAGGCCGAGCTGGAAGGCGCTGATGCCAGGAAAGTTGCGGAGCAGGCAACGAACTGCATCAAAGCGGCGAAGATCCTGAAAACTGCCGGAACCGTGGCGGGCCTGGTGGTCGCGGCAATGCCTGTAGCGACGGGCGCCGTAGCAACCATGGCAACGGGCGAACTGATCGCGACCGGCGGCGGCATCGTGATGGGGGCGGTCAATACCAGTCTGGAACTGACCTCCACCGGGGCGACCATTTACTACGGCACGGATGAAAACGGGATCACGAAGCGGGCGGACGCCATCGCGGACAGCGACGCCATGAAGACCGCCAATCTGGTCGTAGGCCTCGCCGGGGTCGGCTACAACATCAAAAACATGGTCACCAAAGCCAGCGAGATGATGGACAAAGCCGACAAACTGGATGATATGTACGAGCTCTTCACTTCTCTTTCCGCCAACGCCGGCTACGAAGGCAGCGATCTGTTCGGGATCCTTTCCTTCGGCCTCGGCAATTTCGATCCCAATGACGGAACGTTCATGGGGATCAAGGTCGATCCCCAGTTAGACGGTACGAAGATCACCATCCAGGATACGAAGATCGGCATCTCGGAGGCGCAGCAGGAGGCCCTCAAAGCGGTCATCCTGGGGACCGGCTATGCGACGTCAAAGGTCACGGAAAAGATCGTGGACAAGGCGGTGGAGCTGATCAAGTCCGGAGAGGCGTCGGGGGTCTCCGCCGTGCAGACGGCGACGGAACTTCCGATGGATTACGTGGATAAGAAACTGGAGGAGAACGCGTTCATCGCGCCCGGCAGCACCGGTTTCGACCTGGACGATTACATCGAACAGATGGAGGCCCTGATGGAAGCGCTGGCGGAATACGAAGTGCCGGAGACCACAGCTGCGGAAACCACGGCTGCGGAGAGCACGGCTGCGGCAACGACGCCGGCGGAGACGGCGGTACCGGCCACGAAAGCGCCGACCGAACCGACGAAGGCGCCGGCCGAGACCACGGCCTCCGGAACGTCCCTTTCCGGCCTCGGCTGGATCGATCCGTATGCCTATTTCAAGGTGGACACGGTTTTCGATCTGTATCCGATCCTGTCGGAGAAACGGCCGGCTGCCATCCGGGTCCGTCCGATCGCCTATGCTTCCCTCGGGCCGATCACGGTCAGCAACGCGGAATCCTTTGTGATCGATCTGACGGACGGGGCGATAACGGTCTACAATACGACGTATTATGAGGGCAATTCCATCGACGAGGCTTACGCCCGGCACGAGTTTGCCATCACCTTTACCGCCAAGTCCGGCAGCTACGACATGTTCTCCGTCTCCATGGCGCGCAACGAATACCTGACGAAGGACGGGTCGCTGCGGAACAGCGATTCGGTGGATAAGATCACGATCATGAATTCCGAGGGCTGGGCGTCCTTTATCAACGATACGAAGGCTTTCGGCATTTCCGCGCTGCGCTATAAGTTCCTCTTTGTGATCGAGGAGGCATATTACCCGTAAACGGCTGCGATGCGGAACTATCCGGGTACGGGATGAAAAGAGTAACGGTATGAACGAAGAGATGGTCCTCTGCGGCGCGAACGGCGACGCGGAAAAATATTATTTCAATCCCCGTTTCGGGCAGCTGCCCGAGGCGGTCAAAGAGGAGCTTCAGGCGGCCCTGGTGCTTTTTGCGGAGCACGTGGGCGGCACGATCCTGATCCAGTTTTCCGAAGAGGGGGATCCGCAGCTGAAGGTCTTTCCGCCGGCGGACTCCGTGTACTACGACGAGATCGAGGCCGGGCTGGAGATCTCCCGCCTGCAGCGGGAGAAGGAGATGCTGTTCCTGCAGCTGAAAGCCTTTTATCTGGCCTTTTTCGGAGGAGAAGCTTGAAGATCGGCGCGCTGACAATCGAAACGCCGCTCTTTCTGGCGCCCATGGCGGGCGTCACGGACGGCGCGTTCCGGAAGATCTGCCGCAGCTTCGGCGCCGCCGCCTGCGTGACCGAGATGGTCAGCGCCAAGGCTCTGTACTATCGCAACCGCGGAACGGAGAAGCTGATGCGCCAGCCGACGGACGAAGCGCCACTGGGCCTGCAGCTGTTCGGCTCGGACCCGGAGATCCTGGCGCAGATGGCCGCGAAGGTGCAGGACGGCTACGACTTCATCGACCTGAATCTGGGCTGCCCCATGCCGAAGATCGTCGGAAACGGCGAGGGTTCGGCGCTTCTGGAGAAGCCGGAACTGGTGCGGGAGATCGTACGGACCATGGCGGCGGCGCTGAAGAAGCCGCTGACCGTGAAGATGCGCATCGGCGTGCGGCCGGATGAGCTCTGCGGCGTGGAGATCGCCCGGATCGCGGAGGAGGCCGGCGCGGCCGCCGTCTTCGTGCACGGACGCACGCGCAGCCAGCTCTACGGCGGCAGGGCCGACCGGCAGGAGATCCGCCGGATCAGGGAAGCCCTTTCGGTCCCGGTCATCGGCAACGGCGATATCGACGGCGCCGAGGCGGCGCTGCGGATGCTGGAGGAGACCGGCTGCGACGGCGTCATGGTGGGCCGGGCGGCCCGCGGGAATCCCTGGATCTTCCGGGAGATCCGCGCCGCGCTGGAAGGAAAGCCCGTTCCGCCGCGTCCGTCCCGGGAGGAGATGGCGGAGGTGATCCGCGCGCATGCGGACGCGGAGATCGCGGAAAAAGGCGAAGCCGTCGGCTGCCGGGAACTGCGGAAACATCTGGCCTGGTACACGGCGGGCCTGTCCGGCGGCGCCGCGCTGCGGAAAACGGCCTCGGGCCTGTCCCGGGAGAGCGATGTGACGGCATTTCTGCAGGCATTTCTTTCACGCAGTGATTGACAAGCGCCCTGCCGGGTCGTATAATACTCATTCAGCGGATTTCCCGGCCCGGGGCCGGCAGAAAGGATAAAGCACCAATATGGAAAAGAAGATTTTGACCCAGGCGGGTCTGGAAAAACTGGAAAACGAATTAAACGAGCTGAAGATCAACGGCCGCAAGGATATCGCGCAGAAGATCAAGGAAGCGCGCGAACAGGGCGACCTTTCCGAAAACGCGGAATACGATGCCGCGAAGGAAGAGCAGCGCCATATGGAAGCCCGGATCGCCGAACTGGAAGCGATCCTGAAGAACGTGGCGGTCGTCGATACGGAAGAGATCGACGAGGACGCCGTCAACGTCGGGCACAGCGTAAAGGTCTTCAATGAGAACCGCGGCATCGAGCAGACCTATCATATCGTGGGCTCCTCCGAAGCCAACGCCTTAAAGGGCCTGATCTCCAACGAATCCCCGATCGGCAAGGCTCTTCTGGGCCACCGCGTCGGCGACAGCGTAACGGCGGAAGCTCCCGTCGGCGAGATCCGCTTCCGCATCCTGGATATCCAGAGGACCTGATCCCACCGCCTGATCCTTCCGGAAACCCCGGGGCAAAAGCAAATGCCCCGGAGTTTCCTTTTTTATTCCCTTTTTCCGCAGTTTGTGCTATAATGCTATCCGGCTATGTATATCCGGCCGGAAGGAGCAGAAAATGATCCAGAAGGACAAGGTGGCCGCCATGACCCACCTGGCCATCGAAGAGAAGAATCAGCAGCATTTAAGCTTTATCACCCGTCATTACTGGTTCAACGACTATATCACGACGGAGATGTGGAAGGCTTTCTTTGCGATAACGATCACCTTCCTGCTGGTCTTCTTCTTCGGTCTGGTAGCCTACGGCGACAGCTGGACCGTGACCTATCATATCGATGATCTGATCCGGCTGGCCTACCGGGCGCTGATCGTCTACGCCTGCGTTCTGCTCATCGGCATCCTGCTCTGTGCCCTGTCGCACGTCTGGCTGTACAAGCAGGCCTATCAGAAGCAGGAGAGGATCCGCGGGGAACTGCGCAGGCTGTCCCGCATCTACGCGCTGGAGGAGGCCATTCAGCATCTGCAGAAAAAAGAAGGCGGAAGCGAAAAATAGGTATGGAAACGATCAGGAATGCGTTAATTACGATAAGACAATGGATCAAGCGGGTCTATGCCGCCTACGGGGTCTATCTGAATATCCTGGCCAAATGGGCCGTGGCTTATACCGCGCTGACATATATCAATGAGTATTTCCCGGGGCGGAGCTTTCTGCTGCGGCCGATCGTGGTGATCGCCATCTCGCTGCTGTGCAGCATCCTTCCCTGGAATTACATCGCGCTGTTCAGCGCCGTCTGGCTGCTGCTGCAGCTGTCCGCCCTGTCGCTGGAAGCGACGGTCTTCATGTTCATCATCCTGCTGGTGCTGGCGCTTCTGCGCTATCTGACGCTTCCGGGCGTCAGCGTGGCGCTGGTCCTGCTCCCGGTCTTTTTTATCTGGAAGATCCCCTTCGTGATCCCGGTCCTGGTGGGCCTCATCGGCTCCTCAAGCGGATTTATCACGGTCGGCAGCGGCGTGGCCGTTTACTATCTGCTGGAGATGCTGGCCGGCAACATGGCGTATTTTACGGATCCGGACGCCGCCACGCTGGTGCAGCGCCTGCTGTTCCTGGTGGAGAAGACCATTCAGCACGACACCATGCTGGCCGTGATGATCGCCTTCTGCCTGACGACGCTGGTGGTCTATCTGATCGGCAAGCTGTCCGTGCCCTACGCGCCGCAGATCGCGGTCCTGGTCGGTACGATCTTCAATCCCATCCTCCTCAAGCCGCTGCTGCAGCACTTTTCCGCGGGCGCGGGGCCGGAGAATGCGCTCTGGGGCAGCATAGCCGCTTTCTTTATCGGGCTTCTGTTCTCCGTCTTTTCCCGCTTCCTGGATTACAGCGGGACCGAACGGGTCCAGTTTGAGGATGACGAATACTATTACTACGTTAAGGCCGTGCCGAAGCTGCTGCAGCCGGACGAGCAGGCGGCGGAGAAACGCCGCGCCGAACGGAAGGATGCGGCGGGCACCGCCGTAAGCCGCCGGAGAGCGGAGGCGGAGCCGGAAGCGCCGGAACGCCGCAGCCGCGGCAATGCGGAACGGCGCAGCCGCAGCCTGTCGGAGATCGCCGCAGCCGCCGAGGCCGCCGCTCCGGAAGAACGGAAGGAGGACACGAACGATGCGTGAGTTCCTGCGCCAGATCCTTCATTATATCCAGTCCGTCAAGATCGCGCCGAAGAACGTCGTGGAGATGCTGATCCTGGCGGTGCTAATCTATCTTCTTTTTGCCTGGGTCAAGCGGTCCCGCGCCTGGGCGCTGCTGCGCGGCCTGGCCGTGCTGTTCGCCTTCGTGGTGCTGGCCAACCTGCTGGAACTGAACGTTATTTCCTATATCGCCAACAGGACGCTGAGCATTCTGGTGATCGCGCTTCTGGTCCTGTTCCAGCCGGAGCTCCGCGCGGCGCTGGAGCAGATCGGCCAGGGACGCTTCGTCCGGGGCTTCTTCCGGGTCGGACGCAGCCAGAGCGCCGCCTGGTATCCGGCGGAAGTGGTGGAAGCGGTGATCGACGCGACCTACGTCATGGCGCAGAACCGGACCGGCGCGCTGATCGTGCTGGAGCGGGAGATCAGCCTGACGGAATATATCAAGACGGGGATCCGTCTGGACGCGGTGGTGTCCAGCGCCCTGCTCATCAATATTTTCGAACACAATACGCCGCTGCATGACGGGGCCGTGATCATGCAGGGCGAAAAGGTGACGGCGGCCACCTGCTATCTGCCGCTGTCCCAGAACATGGCCATCGGCAAGGAGCTGGGGACCAGACACCGCGCGGCCATCGGCCTGAGCGAGGAAACGGACAGCTGGATCATCGTCGTGTCGGAAGAGACCGGGCAGGTCTCCCTGGCCAAGCGGGGCGAGCTGGCTCAGAATCTGCGGCCGGACGAGCTGCGGAACGAGCTGATGATGATCGAAACGGAATTCCAGCGCTCGGATCTGCGCAAAGCAGCCGAAAAGGGCGCGAGCCGCCGGAAAAAGGCGGATAAGAAACAGAAAGCGGCGAAGGGGGGAAAGCAGGATGCTGAATAGGATCTTTCAGAACTGGCCGCTGAAGCTGCTGGCCGTCGCCGCCGCCGTCCTGGTGTGGTTTGTCATCATGATGCTGGCGGACCCGACGGACACCCAGACGTATTACAACATACCCGTGAAGCTCCTGAACGAGGAGCTGCTGACGCAGGCCAATAAGAGCTATACGGTGGAGGGCGGCGCCACGCCTACGGTCAGCATCCGGGTCAGTGCCGCCGGCTCCGTGCACCGGGAGCTGACCGCCGCGGATTTCACCGCGACGGCGGACGTTTCGAAGATGTTCGACGTTACGGGCCGCGTCCCGATCGAGGTGGTCTGCAGCAATACCTCGCTGAGCCGGCAGATCAGCTCCATCACGCCGCAGACGGAAACGCTGAAGATCAATTTCGAGGATATCGTCACCCAGGAATTCACCATAGACCTCCGGACCCGGAACGATCTGCCGGACGGCTACTTTATCAGCCGGCAGTGGACCAATCCTTCGACGGTCACCGTCGCGGCCCCCGCTTCCGTCATGGAGCGCATCAGCTCGGTCGTCGCCGAGGTGGACGTGACGGGACTGACGGAAAGCACGACGCTGGAAAACAGCCCGCTGCGCTTCCTGTCCGGCACCGGCCAGGCGCTGGCGCTGGATACGGCCCGGGATACGACGGTGAGCACGGACGCCGTGACCGTCGGCCTGGATATCTTTACGATGAAGACCATTCCGGTGGTCATCAGCCAGGCGGCGCTGGATAAGGTGAAGAACGAGGTCTCGGACGGCTACCGCTACATCAAAGCTACGCAGACCGTCAGCAGCGTGCAGGTAAAGGGCCTGCCGAGCCGTCTGGCGGACATCTCCATGATCTCCATTCCGGAGAGCGCGCTCAACCTGCGCGGCGCAAAGGAGAGCCGGAGCTTCAACCTGGCCCTGAGCGATTATCTGCCGGCCGGCATCGAGCTGATGGACGGCCAGGAGTCCCGGATCACGATCACCCTGGAGGTGGTGGAGCTTGACGTCCGCGAGTTTACGATCGACACCCTGCGGGTCAGCGGCATGGATGAGGATTACCGCTATCAGTTCAGCCGGACCGTGACGGTCTACATCCGCGCTCTGGAAGCGGATTTTTCGGGCTTTAACCTTTCCGCTGTCAGCGCTTCGCTGGATCTGGGCGAATATGCCACGATGGAAGGCACGCACCGCCTGGAGGTGACGGTCAGCTGCTCCGACAGCGTCTTTACGCCGCTGCCGGGCAAGACCTTTGCCGTCATCACCGTGACCAAGTACATCCCGCCGACGGAGCCGCCGACGGAACCGACCACGGAGCCGGAAACGGATGAAAACGGCGATCCGGTCATTCCGCCGGAGGAGACCCTCCCGCCGGAGGATGAAGACAGCATAGGGGCTTAAAGAAGCGTATGAAGATCGTTGTACAGAGAGTAAAAGAAGCCTCCGTGACCGTGGACGGCAGGACCGTCGGGCAGATCGGGAAAGGCTTCCTGGTCCTTTTGGGCGTCTGCAAAGAGGACACCGAAGCGCAGGCGGACCGCCTGAGCAAAAAGCTGCTGGGCCTCAGGATCTTCCCGGATGCCGAAGGAAAGACCAACCTGTCCCTGGCGGACGTCGGCGGAAGCCTGCTGATCGTTTCGCAGTTTACCTTATATGCGGACTGCCGCAAGGGCTACCGCCCCAGCTTCGTGGAAGCGGCGGGCGGCGAGCAGGCCGAGCGCTTGTACGAATATTTTCTGGCCCGCTGCCGGGAGGTCTGCCCGGTGGTCGAGAAAGGCGTTTTCGGGGCTCACATGGACGTGAGCCTGCTTAACGACGGCCCCTTTACCATCGTCTGGGAGGAAAAGGCATGATCTATTACGTCAAGGGGATCCTGACGGAATATACGGAGGAAGGCGTGGTGATCGAAGCCGGCGGCGTCGGCTATCAGATCACGGTGCCGGCCTCGCTTCTGGCCGAGCTGCCCCAGCCCGGCGAGGAAGTGAAGCTTTACACCTATTATCAGGTGGCCGAGGACGCCCGCCGGCTCTTCGGCTTTGCCAGCCGGGACGAACGGAGCCTGTTCATGCAGATCATCAAGGTGAGCGGGATCGGCCCGAAGCTGGCGGTCTCGGTGCTCGGCACCCTGACACCGGACGCCCTGCGGCTGGCGGTCGTCTCCGGCGACGTGAAAGCCATCGCGCAGGCGCCGGGCATGGGCAAAAAGACGGCGGAGAAGCTGATCCTGGAATTAAAGGACAAGATCGATCTGGCGGCTGTGCTGCAGAAGCCCGCCGCGGGACCTTCGTCGGCGCCGACCGTGATCAGCGACGCCTTTACCGAGGCGGTCGCGGCGCTGCAGGCATTAGGCTACAGCTCGTCGGAAGCCTTAAAGACGGTGCGGAGCATCGAGGCGGCAGACGACTGGACCGTGGATCAGATCCTGCAGGAGGCTTTCCGGAAGCTGGCGTCGTTCTAGGCGGGGCCGTTTCCTTTGAAGAGGATAGAGAATGGAAAGAAGAACCATTACAACCGAAAAACTGCCGGAGGAAACGCAGCTGGAGCTCTCGCTCCGGCCGAAATACCTGTCGGAATACATCGGCCAGGAGGACTTAAAGAACACGCTCAAGGTCTATATCGAGGCTGCAAGGAGCCGCAAGGAGCCGCTGGACCACGTGCTGCTCTACGGCCCGCCCGGCCTGGGCAAGACCACCCTGGCGGGGATCATCGCCAACGAAATGGGCGCGAACTTCAAGGTGACCTCCGGACCGGCCATCGAAAAGCCCGGCGAACTGGTCGCGGTGCTGTCCGGCATGAAGCCCGGCGACGTGCTCTTCATCGATGAGATCCACCGTCTGAACCGCCAGGTGGAGGAGGTGCTCTACCCCGCCATGGAGGATTTCGTGGTGGATATCGTGCTGGGCAAGGAGAGCGGCGCGCGTTCCATGCGCTACAAGCTGCCGCCCTTCACGCTGGTGGGCGCGACGACCCGGGCCGGCATGCTGACGGCCCCCTTAAGGGACCGCTTCGGCGTGGTGCACCGGCTGGAATTCTACAAACCGGAAGAGCTGAAGACCATCGTGGAACGTTCGGCGAAGGTGCTGGGCGTGGAGATCGATTCGGCCGGCGCCATGGAGATCGCCTCCCGCTCGCGCGGAACGCCCCGCCTGGCCAACCGTTTCCTGAAGCGGATCCGGGACTTCGCACAGGTGCGCTACGACGGCGTCATCACGCGCGAGATCGCGGACGAGACTTTAAAGATCCTGAACGTGGACGCCTTCGGTCTGGACCGCACCGACCGGAAGCTCCTGAGGCTTCTTATAGAAAATTACGGAGGCGGCCCGGTGGGCCTGGAGACTTTGTCCGCCGCGCTGGGCGAGGACGCCGGCACCATGGAGGACGTCTGCGAGCCGTACCTGATGCAGAACGGCTTCTTAAAGCGGACGCCGCGCGGCCGCATGGCGACCGAAAAAGCCTACGCGCACCTGGGCTACGCCATCCCCCCGATGCAGGAGACGCTGCCGTTCTTATAAGAAAAACGGCCCGGACCTGTCGGATCATCAGATTTTTTCCAAGACTAAACCAATCAGAACAAGGAGCAGCACTATGGCAGAAGAGAAAGCGCTGCGGGAAACCATTTCCCCTGAAACAGCAGAAACCAGTGACGAGTCCCGGGATTTCGGCGGCCGCAATTTCATCTACGCGTTTATCGCGGAAGACATTGCGAAGGGCGGCCAGTATGAAGGCATGACCGTTCATACCCGTTTTCCGCCGGAACCGAACGGCTATCTGCACATCGGCCACTGCAAGGCGCTGTGCATCGACTTCGGCATGGCGGAGCAGTTTAACGGCCTCTGCAATCTGCGTATGGACGACACCAATCCGGCCAAGGAAGATACCGAATACGTGGAAGCGATCATGCAGGATATCCACTGGCTCGGCTTCGACTGGGGCGACCGTTTCTACTACGGCTCCGACTATTTTGAAAAAGACTACGAGTATGCCGTCGAGCTGATCAAGAAGGGCCTGGCCTACGTCTGCGAGCTCACGCCCGAAGAATTTAAGGCGAACCGGGGCGATATCGGCATCCCTGCCACCTCTCCCTACCGCGACAGGCCTATCGAGGAGAACCTCGCGCTCTTTGAAAAGATGAGGAACGGCGAGGTGCCGGAAGGAAAAATGACGCTCCGCGCCAAGATCGATCTGGCCAGCGGCAATTTCAACATGCGCGACCCGGTCATCTACCGGATCCGCTATATCAACCATCACCGGCAGGGAACGAAGTGGTGCATCTATCCGATGTACGACTTCGCGCACCCGATCCAGGACGCCCTGGAGGGCATCACGCACTCCCTCTGCTCGCTGGAATACGAAGACCACCGTCCGCTCTACGACTGGGTGGTGAACAACGTATCGATCCCGTACCACAAGCCGCGCCAGATCGAATTTGCGCGCCTGGGCATCGATCATACCGTGATGAGCAAACGTAAGCTCCGCAAGCTCGTCGAGGAAGGGTACGTGAGCGGCTGGGACGATCCCCGCATGCCCACGCTCTGCGGCTTAAGGCGCCGCGGCTATACAGCCAAGTCCATCCGCAATTTCTGCGATCAGATCGGCGTGGCGAAGAATACGAACGTCATCGAATTTGCCGAACTGGAGCGGTGTCTCAGGGACGATCTGAACGGGACGGCCGAACGCACCATGGCGGTGCTGCGCCCCATCAAGCTGACCGTCACGAACTATCCGGAAGGCAAGAGCGAAACCTTCGAGGTCGAGAACAATCCGATGGCGCCCGAGCAGGGGACGCACACCATCAGCTTCAGCCGCAACCTCTGGATGGACGCCGAGGACTTTCTGGAGACCCCGATTCCGAAGTACAAACGCATGTATCCCGGCAACGAGGTGCGCTTAAAAGGCGCGTATCTGGTGAAATGCACCGGCTGCCGCAGGAATGAGGACGGCACGGTCGCGGAGGTGTTCTGCACCTACGATCCCTTATCCCGCGGCGGAGACCCGGCCGACGGCCGGAAGGTGAAGGGCGCCACGCTCCACTGGGTCGACGCGGAGACGGCCGTCGACGCGGAGGTCCGCCTTTACGACAACCTCTTCAGCGATGCGAATCCGGACGGCCCGGACAAGAATTTCCTGGACGCCCTGAATCCGGACAGCCTCGTGATCCTGAAGAACTGCAAGATCGAACGGGATCTGGCCAAGATCGCGGAAGAGTATGACAAGACGGAAGACCGCTGCAGCGTCAATTCCCCGACCTTCCAGTTCATGCGCGTCGGGTATTTCTGTCTGGACAACAAGGACTCGACGGCGGAGCACCCGGTCTTCAACCGCAGCGTCAGCCTGAAGGACGGATTCAAGAAATAAAAGGATATAAGAAGAAAGCGGCACCGCCCGGAGCGGTGCCGTTTTCTGATGCAAAAAGGACCGGGTGTTAAATCCGGTCCCTCCTTTGCCCGTGCGGATCAGCCTTCGACGTCTTCCTTGATCTGTTCGATGTCTTCCTTGACTTCTTCGATCACGTCTTCGACGACTTCCTTCAGCTCTTCGGCCTTCTCGCAGCAGCACTCTCTGATCTCTTCGGCCTTCTCGGCAGCCTTCTTGCAGCAGCATTCGGCGGCTTTTTCGGCGTCTTCGCAGGCTTCCTTCGCCTCTTCCGCACCGGCGGCGCGGCGCTCGGCGGCAGCCTTCTTCGCTTCTTCAACGGCGGCCTTCACTTCCTCGACGGCCTTCTTCAGACCGACCAGGATCTCTTCGGAAACGACCTTCGCGTCTTCCTTGAAGGTGCCGAAAGCCTTCGTGGCTTCCTCTTTGAAGCGTTCCTTGATCTCCTCGGCGCTCATTTCCTCGCCGTCGATCTTGATCCTCCAGGCGCCTTCTTCGGGCTCGGCTTCGGGAATGCCTTCCGTGTCCACGGCGGGCTCGGCGGCGTTCTCATTGTTCTTCTTCGCCAGATAAACCAATCCGCCGGCCAGGGCAGCGCCGGTCAGAAGCTTTAACAGAGTATGCTTTTTTGCCATGATGTTTCCTCCTGAATGTATTTTTTCCCCGCAGCAGGCGGGGATCTCATTCTCCCGGAAAATATTGTACGGCATTTTGCCCGAAAAGTAAAGGACGCGGAGGAAAGTCCACAAAACTTTCACAAAGCGCCGCCCTGTGTATCTGCGGCGCCTCGCTGCCTCGACACGGAAACTCTCTCTTGTATTTCGGTGAGCATCATGATAAACTTTCAGTAAAAAGGAGGAAAAACCCATGGAATTTACAATGATAGAAACGGGATGGGTATCGCTTCTCCCGCCTCTGATCGCGATCGTACTGGCTCTTCTGACAAAAGAGGTGTATTCGTCCCTGTTTGCCGGGCTTTTTTCCGGCATGCTGATCTACGCCGCGTTCAGCGGCGGCAGCCTGGTCTCGGCGGTCGCGATGACCTTCGACATGATGTATTCCAAGATCGCCGACAACGCCTACATGATCATTTTCCTGGCGCTGTTATGGGCGGTCGTCAGCCTGGTCGCAAAATCGGGCGGCAGCGAAGCCTACGGACGCTGGGCCGGCCGGCGCATCAAAAACAAACGCTCGGCGGCGCTTGCCACTTCGCTTCTGGGCATCCTGATCTTCATCGACGACGGCTTCAACTGCCTGACGGTCGGAACGGTCATGCGGCCCGTCACGGACCGGCTGCGCATCTCCCGCGAAAAGCTGGCTTATATCATCGATGCGACGGCGGCGCCGGTCTGCATCATCGCGCCGGTCTCCAGCTGGGCGGTGGCCGTGGCCAGCGAGGTCAGCGAGACGGGCGGCTTCCATATTTTCCTGTCCACGATCCCCTACAACCTTTACGCCCTGCTGACGATCCTGATGGTCTTCCTGCTGGCCTTCACGGGCAAGGACTTCGGCCCGATGAAGAAGGCGGAAGAGAAGGCTGCGCTTGCCGAAGAAGAGGAGACCGCTGCGTCTGAGACCGGTGAGAAGAAAGGCCGGGTCATCGATCTGGTCCTGCCGATCCTGATCCTGATCATCTGCGCGATCCTGGGCATGGCCTACGTGGGCGGCTTCTTTGAGGGCGTGAGCTTCTCCGAAGCCATCGGCTACAATCCGACCGCGGGCCTGACGCTCGGCGCCTTTGCCGGCCTGATCGTCGCGGCGCTTCTATATCTGCCCCGCCGGCTGATGAAGCCGAAGGAGTTCATGCAGACCATCGTCGGCGGCATCGGAAGCATCGTCCCGCCGATGCTGATCCTGATCCTGTCCTGGAGCCTGGGCGGCGTCTGCCGTCAGCTGATCGGGACCGGCGTCTTTATTTCCGGCTTTGTCAGCACCGCCGATCTGCCGCTGGGCTTCCTGCCCTTCCTGATCTTCGTGATCGCCGCGCTGATGAGCTTCTCCATGGGGACTTCCTGGGGGACCTTCGGCATGCTGATCCCCATCGTGAGCATGATCTGCGCCGCCCAGGGAGCGGAAGCGTACCTGATCCCCGCGCTGGGCGCCACGCTGGCCGGCTCGGTGTACGGCGACCACTGCTCCCCGATCTCGGACACGACCATCCTGTCCTCCACCGGCTCCGCCTGCCCGCACATCCGCCACGTGGAAACCCAGCTGCCTTACGCAACGCTGGTCGCCGCCGTCTGCGCCGTCGGCTATCTGATCTCCGGCTTTACCTTAACGCCCTGGATCGGGCTGGGCGCGGGCGTCGTCCTGCTGACGGGCAGCCTCTTCCTGCTGAACCGGTTCAAATAATTATGCTACAGTAGTATAGTATCCGCCGAGCGCTCGTGAAATGTAGCACCGAGCGCTCGTGAAATATAGCGCCGAGCGCGCCCGAATAAACTTTCCCGGAGCATTGAGGAGACCTTACGATAGCCACTCTATTCTGGAAGGTCTCCGAACCGCTCCGGGAAAGTTTTATCGAGGCAGCGAGGCGGAAGGAAGAACACCTCATCCGCCTGCTTCGCAGGCACCTTCCCCTCAAGGGGAAGGCGAGGCAGCAATTCTCAAAATCTTTTTTCAAATAGTGCTTGCATTTTTGAAAAAACGCGATATAATAGCTTTGGCACTCGAAAAAGGAGAGTGCTAACAACGCTAAAAAAAGAACTCTATTCAAGGAGGAGATGAATATGAAACTGGTTCCCTTAGCAGACAGAGTCGTCTTAAAGCAGGTGGAAGCCGAAGAAGTAACCAAGGGCGGCATCGTTCTGCCCGGCAGCGCCAAGGAAAAGCCCCAGACAGCGGAAGTGCTGGCGGTCGGCCCCGGCGGCGTGGACAAGGACGGCAACAAGGTGAAGATGGAAGTCGCCGTCGGCAACAAGGTCATTTACAGCAAATATGCCGGCACGGAAGTGAAACTGGACGGCACGGAATATATCATCGTCAAGCAGAGCGACATCTTAGCGGTCGTCGAAGACTGACAGGGAGGAATAAGCAATGGCAAAGGAAATCAAATTCGGCGCGGAAGCGCGCAAGTCACTCGAGATCGGCGTCAACGCGCTGGCTGACACCGTTCGCGTCACTTTAGGTCCGAAGGGCCGCAACGTAGTTCTGGATAAATCCTACGGCTCCCCGCTCATCACCAACGACGGCGTGACCATCGCGAAGGAGATCGAGCTGAAGGACCGTTTTGAAAATATGGGCGCCCAGCTGATCAAGGAAGTCGCTTCCAAGACCAACGACGTAGCCGGCGACGGCACCACCACCGCGACCGTTCTGGCCCAGGCCATGGTCAACGAAGGCATGAAGAACCTGGCGGCCGGCGCGAACCCCGTCATTTTACGGCGCGGCATGAAGAAGGCGGCGGACAAGGCCGTCGAGTCCATCAAGGCCATGAGCAGCCCCATCTCCGGCAAGGAGCAGATCGCCCGCGTGGCGGCCATCTCCGCCGGCGACGATAAGGTCGGCGAGATGGTAGCCGACGCCATGGAGAAGGTCACCGGCAACGGCGTCATCACCGTGGAAGAATCCAAGACCATGCACACCGAGCTGGATCTGGTGGAAGGCATGCAGTTCGACCGCGGCTACGTCAGCGCCTATATGTGCACCGACATGGAGAAGATGGAAGCCGTTCTGGACAATCCGTACATCCTGATCACCGACAAGAAGATCTCCAACATCCAGGAGATCCTGCCGCTGCTGGAACAGCTGGTGCAGACCGGCGCCAAGCTCCTCATCATCGCGGAGGATATCGAAGGCGAAGCCCTGACCACCCTCATCGTGAACAAGCTGCGCGGCACCTTCAACGTCGTAGGCGTTAAGGCCCCCGGCTTCGGCGACCGCCGCAAGGAGATGCTGAAGGATATCGCCGCCCTGACCGGCGGCCAGGTCATCAGCTCCGAGCTGGGTCTGGAACTCAAAGATGCGCAGCTCTCCGATCTGGGCCGTGCCAAATCCGTCAAGGTCGGCAAGGAAAACACCGTGATCGTGGACGGCCTGGGCGATGCGGACGAGATCGCGTCCCGCGTGGCGCAGATCAAGGCGCAGATGGAAGAGACCACCTCGGATTACGATAAGGAAAAGCTGCAGGAACGTCTGGCGAAGCTGGCCGGCGGCGTCGCGGTCATCCGCGTCGGTGCCGCCACCGAGACCGAGATGAAGGAATACAAGATGCGCATGGAGGATGCCCTGAACGCGACCCGTGCCGCCATGGAAGAGGGCATCGTGGCCGGCGGCGGCGCCGCCTACATCCACGCGGCGAAGGAAGTCGCAAAGCTGGCGGCCGACATGAGCGGCGATGAGAAGACCGGCGCGAACATCGTTCTGAAAGCGCTGGAATCCCCGCTGTACCACATCGCGGCGAACGCGGGCCTGGAAGGCTCCGTGGTCGTGAACAAGGTCAAGGAATCCGCGGACGGCTTCGGCTTTGACGCCCTGAACGAGGAATACGTCGACATGGTGAAGGCCGGCATCCTGGATCCCGCGAAGGTCACCCGTTCCGCTCTGCAGAACGCCGTTTCCGTAGCGGCGACCCTGCTGACTACCGAGAGCGTCGTGGCGGACATCAAGGAGCCCGCTCCCGCCGCCCCGATGAATCCGGATATGGGAATGATGTAAAGCGCTGATATCAGCCCGATAGTTAGGGCCTCTGCTCCGGCAGAGGCCCTTTTCCTGTCCGGAGAAAAGCGCCGGAAAAAGAGGCCGGACCGCGGAAGCCGGTCCCGCAAAAAGCGTTTGACAATTCCGGCCGCATCCGATACAATAAGACCGAACAAATTTTCGGTTTGGCAGAGGGGCGGCCGCCGTCCCGAGGACCGGAACGGAGCGTTTATGGAAGCTTATCTGGAAAATCTGAATCCCGAGCAGTTCGAGGCGGTGACCTCGACCGAGGGCTACGTGCGCGTCATCGCCGGGGCCGGCTCCGGCAAAACGAAGGCCCTTTCCTCCCGTTTTGCCTACCTGGTACGGGAGATGGGCATCCTGCCCTCGAACATCCTCTGCGTGACCTTTACGAACAAGGCGGCGGAGGAGATGCGGCGGCGCATCCACAACCTGACCGGTGACCATGATACGGGCTACGTCAACACCTTCCACGGCTTCTGCGTCTCCGTTCTGCAGGAGGAATCCTACGCGGTCGGCTATCCCAAAAGCTTTCTGGTCCTGGACAATACCGATATCAACGAGCTGCTGCGCCTCATCTACGAGGAGCGCGGCCTCAATCTGCGCCACATGACATTCGCGGACGCGCGGGACATGTTCGAGATCCGCAAATGCCTCACCGAGCCCTCCTACTATCTGGATCTGGTGGACGAATCCCTGGACGTCATCAAAAAGAAATATGACGAAGCGGCCGAGGTGAAGGATATCCTCTTTTACGGCTACCTGTACCAGCAGAAAAAATGCTTCGGCCTGGACTACAACGACCTGATCATCCTGACGCTGCATATTTTCAGCACGCGCCCGGAGATCAGGCGGAAGTGGCAGGAGCGGCTCGAATATATCATGATCGACGAGTTCCAGGACATCGATCCCCTGCAGATAAAGCTCATGGAGGCGCTTCAGGGCTACCATAAAAATCTCTTCATCGTGGGCGATCCGGACCAGACCATCTATACCTGGCGCGGCGCGAACGTGAAATACATTCTGGACTTCGACAGGGAATATCCGGGCACGAAGACCATCTATATGAATACGAACTACCGCTCGACGCCGCAGATCATCGCGGCGGTGAACTCGCTGATCGCGAAGAACCGCAGGCGGGCGGTGAAGGAATTAAAGCCGACCTGCGCGCCGGGGCCCATCGTGAAAGCGAATCTCTGTGAGACCCCGGAGAACGAAGCCGCCTGGATCGCGGCTGAAATGGAGCGGCTGCACGGGGCGGGCCGCCCGTACCGCGAGATGACCCTGCTCTACCGCGCGCATTATTTGACGCGCAGCATCGAGGAGGTCCTGCAGAAGGAGGAGATCCTGTACACGCTTTACGGCGGCGTGGGCTTTTTCGACCGCGCGGAGGTGAAGGACGCGCTCTCGTACCTCAGGATGATCGCCTACGAGGACGATCTGTCCTTCCGCCGCATCTGCAACGTGCCGAAGCGGAATCTGGGCGAGCGGCGCCTGCGCTTTCTGGAGGAGCACGCGGCGTCGGAGGGCTTAAGCCTCTATCAGACGCTGAAAAAATATATCACGCACGATCTGTTCAAGGGCACCGGCGCGGAGGCGTTTATCGAGCTGACCGACCGCTTCGCGGCTTCGGCGCCGGGCCAGAGCATCAGCAAGCTCTTCAGCCAGCTGCTTAACGCTTCCGGCTATGAAAAAATGCTGCGCACCGAGGGCGCGCAGGAGAGGCTGGACAATCTGGCCGAGCTCAAGCAGATCGTCCTGCGCTACGAGATCAGCTGCGGCGAGGAATGCGCCCTGCCGGACTTTTTAGCGCATATCGCCCTGTATTCGGAGAACGACCGCGAGGAGGAGAACGACAAGGTCAAGCTGATGACGGTCCATGCCGCCAAGGGCCTGGAATTTCCCGTGGTCTTCCTCTGCGGCCTGAACGAGGGCGTCTTCCCGGGCCGGCGGACGGACAGCTTCGAGCAGATGGAGGAGGAGCGGCGGCTCTGCTTCGTGGCCATGAGCCGCGCGAAGGAGGAACTGTACCTTTCCGCGGTGGAGGGCCGCCTGCACGACGGCGCACCGCGATACATGTCGCGCTTCCTGCTGGACGTGGAGCCGGGGCTCATCGAATACGAGAGCCCGCCGCGGGAGGAACTGATCGCGGACACGCGTGAATACATCGCCATGAAGGACAGGCTGCTGGAGCAGGAGGAGCAGGAGCTCTTCGCCATCGGGACGCAGGTGCGGCACGGCGTGCTGGGGCTCGGCACCGTGGAGGATATCGACACGAAGAAAAAGGCGTACATCGTCAGATTCACCGACCTCGGCACCCCCCGCGCGATCTCTTTCCGCGCAAAGCTGGAAGAAGTGCAGTGCCGAAACTGAATGATCTGTGCTATAATATCATTACTATCAGTTCGTGAGGTGCATGATGTACGACCTTTCAAGAATCATCGATATGGAAAAGCTTCTGGACGAATCGCAGGAAGCGCTGGACCGGCTGCTGGATGCCCTGGAGGGCTTTGCGGCGGTGCAGGAGAACATCCGCGCGCTGGACGCTTATTATACGGGCGGCGAGTGGATGGAGGATTTCGAGGCGGACGAGCAGGGGCTGCTGCCACCCGGCTTAAAGCGCGGCGTGCTTTCGGAGGATGCCGTGTACGATCTGCTGACGGACAACCGGGAGCTCATGGCGCGCCTGCTGGAGGTGGCCGCCGAAAGCATCCGGGAGGGATAAGGAGTATTTATGATCCGACATTTACTGACAGACGCCGGCGCGGCCCTTCAGGGCACGCCCTGGAACGTCTATCCGCGGCCGCAGATGGTGCGCGAAAACTGGACGAATCTGAACGGGATCTGGCATTTCGGTACGGACCGGGCGGTGGAAGAGGAGATCCTGGTGCCTTTCTGTCCGGAAAGCCTGCTTTCGGGCATCCGGCGGGATTTCGGAAAGGAAAAGAACTTTTTCTACCTGAAAAAGTTTGATCATGCGAAGCCGGCCCTTAACGAGCGGGTGCTGCTGCATTTCGGCGCGGTGGACCAGGAAGCCGAGGTCTATATCAACAGCTTTTACGTGGGCCACCATGAGGGAGGCTATCTGCCGTTTACCTTCGAGATCACCGAATATCTGCGCGAGGGCGAAAACGAGCTTTTCGTGGAGGTGACGGATGCGCTGGATCACCGCCTGCCCTGGGGCAAGCAGAAGAAAAAACGGGGCGGCATGTGGTACACGCCGGTCTCTGGCATCTGGCAGACGGTCTGGCTGGAGACGGTGCCGAAGGACTACATCAAAGGCCTGCAGATCAGCGCGGGCTTAAACTGGGTCCGCATCCGCGCGGAAGGCGTGAAGGACGGCCTGGTGACGCTGGAGGAAACGGACGCGTGTTATCCGCTGGAGGACGGGCAGGTCCGCTTTGAGATCAACGAGCCGAAGCACTGGACGCCGGGCACGCCGTATCTGTACTGGTTCACGGTCCAGAGCGGCGAAGACAAAGTCCGCTCATATTTCGCGCTGCGAGAACTGTCCGTGCAGGAGGTGAAGGGAAAGAAGCGCCTCTGCCTGAACGGCGAACCGTATTTCTTCAACGGCCTGCTGGATCAGGGCTACTTCAGCGACGGCATCTACACGCCGGCGGCGCCGGAATGCTATGAAGAAGATATTTTAGCCATGAAATCGCTGGGCTTCAACACCCTGCGCAAGCATATCAAAGTGGAGCCGGAGCAGTTTTATTACGACTGCGACCGTCTGGGCATGGTGGTCTTCCAGGACATGGTCAACAACGGGGACTATCATTACGTGAAGGAAACGGTCCTGCCCACGTTCATCAGCAGCCGGCCGAAGGATCTGCGCATGCACGCGGATCCGGCCGCCCGGCGGAACTTCCTGCAGGCCGTGAAGGACACGGTGCTGCACCTGAAGAACCATCCCTGCATCTGCTACTGGACGATCTTCAACGAGGGCTGGGGGCAGTTCCAGGCGGACCGGGCCTACGAATGGCTGCTGCGGCTGGACAGAAGCCGCTTTATCGACACGACCTCCGGCTGGTTTAAGCAGGAGAAGAGCGACGTGGAGAGCCTGCACCTGTATTTCAAGCCGCTGCAGCTGGGGTCGGAGGACAAGCCGCAGGTGCTTTCCGAATTCGGCGGCTACGTCTGGAAGGATCCGGAGCACAGCGCGAACGTTGAGAAAACCTACGGCTACAAGACCTTCGAAAGCAGGGAGGAGCTGGTGAAAGCGCTGCAGCGCGTCTTTAGGGAGGAGCTGGTCCCGCTGGCCCGGGAGGGCCTCTGCGCGGCGATCTATACGCAGGTCTCGGACGTGGAGGACGAGACGAACGGGCTGATCACCTACGACCGCAAGCTCCTGAAGGTCCGACCGGAAGAGCTCTTCGAATTCGGCCCGCAGCTGCAGGCGGCGGTGCGGGAATAGAGGCATTGCCCGGAGCAATATACCGAAATCAGATACAAAGATAGAACGGCTGAAATCCCTGTCATATCAAAGATTTCAGCCGCTTTTTACCAACACATTTTGTCCTGTAAACGGAAGCTGCGGACCCGCAGCCGTTCCGGTATTACGCCCGCACCGCGGCGAAGAAGGTCTCGTGCCCCGCCGCTTCCGCCGCGCGGACGGCGCCGTGCATCTCGGCAACGGATACCGGGCCGGTCAGAAAACCGGGACCGAAAGGCTCCCGCGCCATGGCGCGAAGGGCCGGATCCTCCGTCCGGACGTAGTAGGCGTGGACCGCGGAGCGGTTGTCGATCTCAGCCTGCGGGCCGTTCCCGGTATAGCCCAGTCCGGCCCGGATATCCAGAATATCCTCCACCAGGCTGTGGGCCGTGGGATAGCGGCCGGCGCCCTGCCCGAAAAAGCCGAGCTCGCCGACTTCGGGCCCTTTCAGAAAGACCATGTTGAAATTCGCCGGCACGTGGCCCTCCATGGCGTCTTCCTTCAGCAGGACCGGCTCGACGTACGCGCATATCTTTCCGTCCGGGAGCTTTTCTCCGTTGCAGAGCAGGCGGCAGTGCAGGCCGTTTTCCCGGAAGGCCCGGATATCTTCCCCGGTGATCCGGCGGATGCCGGCCGTGTCGATCCGGGCGGGATCGAGCTGAACGTCGAAGGCCAGATTGGAGCTGATGGCGCATTTCCGCTGAATGTCGATGCCGTCGATGTCGGCGGAGGGATTGGCCTCCGCATAGCCCAGCCGCTGCGCCTCCTTCAGGATATCGGCAAAATCGGCGCCGCTCTTCTCCATGCTGTCCAGAATGAAATTCGTGGTGCCGTTGATGATGCCGCGGAAGGCTTCGATGCCCCCGCAGCGCTTGGTCCTTACCAGGTTGTATAGCCAGGGGATGCCGCCGCCGGCGCTGGGTGTGAACAGGATCTTAACGCCGTTCTCGGCCGCCGCCTGCTGAAGCTCGGCAAAGATGGTGCTGACCATCTGCTTGTTGGGCGTCACGACGTGCTTGCCGGCCTGCAGGGCCTTCAGCACGAAATCGGAAGCGGGATGCAGTCCGCCCATGGCTTCCACCACCAGCTCGATCTCGGGATTGTTCACGATCTCGTCGATGCTTTTCGCGTGGATGCAGTGCAGCTCTTCCAGCGGCAGCAGATCGAGAATGGTCTTGACTTCGATCTCCGGTGCAAAGCGGGAAGTGATGATATCGTAGACGCCGCGCCCGACGACGCCCAGGCCCATAATGGCTATTTTCATAATGAATCCTCCGCGTATTCTTTTTGCAGGAAGCCGCATACCCGGCGAAGGGTCTCCGGCGCAGCGGCTTCCGGGATCCGGATCTGCAGCAGATCCGCCTCCCGCGTACAGACGGCGCCTTCCGGCAGCAGCACTTCCGGGACGGCCGGGAACGGTCTGGCCAGAACGGTCAGCACGCTTTCCGGCGAGCTTTTCCGGATGGCGGCGCCAATCAGGCCCGTTTCCGGTTCCCTGGGCGCACAGATCAGCGTTCCGTCCCCTTCCTCCCAGGTGGAAAGGACCCGGACGGGAACGCCGAAGCGCTTTCCGGCGGCAACGGCACGGGGATGGATGACGGCCGCGCCCCATTTCGCCAGCGCTTCCATGTCCTCATAAGAGACGCTTTTCCGGTACGGCGCCTCCGGCCAGATCCGGGGGTCGGCGGCGGCTACGCCGGGCACGTCCGTAAAGATCAGCACTTCCTTCGCCCCCATGCGGCCGCCGATCTCCACGGCGGAGGTGTCGCTTCCGCCGCGTCCGAGCGTGGTCACGTGCCCGTCCGGCAGGATCCCCTGAAAGCCGGTCACGACGGGCAGGACACCTTCCTTCAGGCAGGCGGCAAGTTTTTCGCTGCCGATCTCCATGATATCGGCTTCTCCCGGCCGGTCATCCGTCCGGATCTCAGCCGTATGCGCCGTAAAAGGCCGCGCCGGGATGCCTGCCGCCGAGAGCTCGTCGGCCACGATGCAGGCCGATATCGTTTCCCCGCAGCTGATGAGCTGGTCGCGGACGAGCGGATCCGCATCGCTCCGAAGAAGGGAGAGCAGCGTATCCGTGGCGTAGGGGGCGCCCCGGCGGCCCATGGCGGAAACGACCGCTATGACGGGGCCGGCCGAACGAAGCCGGGCCAGCTGCCGAATGACGGCCTGCCGGCTTTCGGGGGTGGCGACGGAGGTGCCGCCGAATTTGGCTACGATCAGATCCCGCATGCTCAGATCAGCTCCATTTCTACCATCTTTTCCGCAATCTGCACGGCGTTCACCGCCGCGCCCTTGCGGATCTGGTCGCCGCAGCACCAGAAGGTCAGCCCCGGCTTGTCGGAAGAGATATCCTCTCTAATGCGGCCGACGAAGATCAGGTCCTGATCGGAGGTGTCCGCCGGCATCGGATACAGCTTTTCGGCCGGATCGTCCACGACTTTAACGCCGGGCGCCTTCGCCAGAATGGCCCGCGCCTCGTCCGGGGTGATGGGCTTTTCGGTCTCGATAGTGATCGATTCGGAGTGGGAACGGAAGACCGGCACCCGCACGCAGGTGCAGTTGACCATGAGCTCCGGATCGGAGAGGATCTTCCGGCCTTCCCGGAACATCTTCATTTCCTCGTGCGTATAGGCATTTTCCTCAAAGAAATCGATATGCGGGATCAGGTTGAAGGCGATCTGGTGGGCAAAGACCTGCGGTGCGATCGCTTCCTGATTCAGCACCTGCAGGGTCTGCTCCTTCAGTTCGCCGATCCCCGCGATCCCTGCGCCGGATACAGCCTGATACGTGGATGCGATGATCCGTTTGATGCCGACGGCGTCGTACAGCGGCTTGAGCGGGACCATGGCGATGATGGTGGAGCAGTTGGGATTGGCGATGATGCCGTGATGGTGTCGGAGCGCTTCCGGATTGACCTCGGGAACGACCAGCGGCGTTCCCTCGTCCATTCGCCAGGCGGAAGAGTTGTCGATGACCAGGCAGCCGCGTTTGACCGCTTCCGGCGCCAGCATCCTGCTGACCCCGTCGCCTACGGCAAACAGGGCGATATCGACGCCTTCAAAGGCCTCCGGCCGGGATTCTTCGACGGTGACCGTCTTCCCACGGAACAGGACTTCCTTTCCGACGTTTTCTCCCACGTCCAGCAGGCGCAGCTCCCGGATGGGGAAATTCCTTTCTTCCAGAGCGCGCAGCATCTCACGGCCGACAGCGCCCAACGCGCCGGCAACGGCAAGCAAGTATTGTTTCATAAATACCTCCTCTTGAAAACGATTGTACGAAAACAAAGCTGGATCAAACCTGCCTTCAGTATACGCCGGGATGAAGCATTTGTAAAATCGATTAAAAAGATCGATAAGATCGTACGAAACGATTGAAAACGGCGCCGGCCTGCCGTATACTGGCGGCAGGAGGCGGTATCATGGAAATACGGGATCTGAAAACCTTTCTGAAAATCGCGGAACTGATGAATTTTACGCGGGCGGCAGAGGCACTGGGCTATGCCCAGTCCAGCGTCAGCGCCCAGGTCAAGGCGCTGGAGACGGACGTCGGCGCGCCGCTTTTCAACCGGGTCGGAAAAAACGTGACGCTGACGCAGTTCGGAGAAGAACTGCTGCCCTATGCCCGGAGCATCGTTTCCGCTTCTGTGCGCATGCAGACGATCTGGAAGTCGGCGGAGGATCTGGGCGGCACCATACGGATCGGCATGGTCGAATCGCTTTTCGGCTGCATCATGGAGGAAGCGTTGCTGGCCTATCATCAGTCGTATCCGCGGGTGAAGATCGAGATCAGCGTGGATGCCACGGTGACCCTGAAAGCCCTGCTGAAAAAGGGGCTGCTGGACGCCGCCTGCATCATCGACGATCCGCATCCGGGCGAAGAGTGGCAGGACTGGTTCTCGGTGGAGACCGATATCGTGATCGTGGCGGGGGCGGACCATCCGCTGGCCGGAAAAAAGCGGCTCGGACCGCAGGAGCTGAAGGACCAGGCCTTCGTGCTGATGGAGGATACGGCCCCGTACTGCATCCAGTTTTACCGCCTGGCGGCGCCGTATTTCGCGCCGCAGGCCTTCCTGAAGCTTCAGAATGCGGACATGGCCTGCCGTCTGGTCAGCCGCAGCCGTTATCTCTCCGTGCTGCCGCGCTATGCGGTCTCGCCTTATCTGGAACGCGGAGAACTGGCGGTGCTGCCGGTCCCGGAGCTGGAGCAGTATCAGGCGATCCGGCTGGTCCTGCATCCCGGCAAGGTGGCTGCGCCGCAGGTGGCGGGCTTCCTGGATGAACTGAAGGCGCGTCTGTCCGCGGAGAACTTTTCGCGCCGGCTGCTGAAAACGTAAATAGAGATCCGGCTGCCGTGCCTGTCGAAGCAGCCGGATCTCTTATGTAAAGAGTAGAATAACGGCCTATCCGAAGCAGATGCCGTCGCTGCAGAAGGAGCCGTCGTCCAGCAGCACGCCGCCGCCCCCGTTTTCGGCCCGGAAGGAACTGGCCGGGAAGAAGAGACCGTCGCGGCGGATGATCCCATTGACCCAGCCCTTGATGACGCCGTACGGCGGGACCTGGCGGATCAGGTGGCCGCGCGCTTCCAGCAGGCGGACGGTATCCGGCGAGAAGCCTTCATCCATTTCGATGCCCTGACTCTGGGAAAGGCAGCAGACGGAAGGCGCCCGGACTGCCGCATCCAGTCCCAGCCCGTAGTCCAGCACGTTCAGGATCGTGGTCAGGATACTGGAAATGATGCGGGGACCGCCTGCAGAACCAATGGTCATAAACGGTTCGCCGTTCTGCGTCAGAATGCTGGGCATCATGCTGGAAAGCGGCGTCTTGCCGGGACGGACAGCGTTGGCCGCGCCGTAGGAGAGCCCCTGCGAGGTGCGGGAGCCGGCCCTGGCGCTGAAATCCGCCAGATTGTTGTTGAGGATAAAGCCCCGCCCGGGCACGACGACGCCGCAGCCCCAGTTGTTGCGGATGGTCTGCGTCTGGGAAAGCATGTTGCCGTTCCGGTCCATGACGGTGAAGTTGGTGGTGCAGCCTTCCTGCGGTACCGCTTCAATGCCGGGCGTGGGCCGGTAATCCTGCGCCAGATCCATGCGGATCCGGCCGGCCAGCTCGCGGCCGTAGGCTTTGGATGTAAGCCGCTCCAGGTCGATCTTCACAAAATCGGGGTCTCCCATGGCGACGCTCCGGTCGGCATACATCATCTTCATTGTCTCCGTGATGATGTGCAGGCCGTCGGCGGAGCCTCTGCCCAGCAGGGCCATATCGAAGTTTTCCAGAACGTTCAGCATCTGGATCATGTGGGCGGAGACATCCTGCTGACCTATCCGAATTCTATCACGCATACGGGCGTCCGGGCGGACGCGATCCCCATGATGATGGATACGGACAAGCTGGCCGTTCAGTGCGCGATCAAGACCTGCTCGTATACGGGCCGGGAACCGGATATCATCCGGATCCGGGACACCCTGCATCTGAAGGACATCTTGGTCTCCGAGACCATGGCGGCGTATATGAAGGGGGATCCGGGCGTGGAGATCCTTTCGGAACCGGAGCCCTGGGCCTTTTCGGAGGATGACAGCGTTCTGGATCCGTGGTAGAATAAAGGCATGAGCGGAGCAGATGCCATGGAAGAATTCAAACGATACAGAGCCTGGGCCGAGATATCCCGGGCTGCCATACTTCATAATCTGGCGCTGGTACGGGAACGGACCGGCGCCAAAGTCATGTGCGTGATCAAGGGCAACGCCCACGGCCACGGCGCGGCCGCCTGCGGCCGTATTCTGGAAGAAGCCGGCGCAGACGCCTTTGCGGTCGCCTGCCTGCCGGAGGCCATCGAGCTGCGGGAGGCCGGGATCCGCAGACCGATCCTGATCCTGGGCTGGACGCATCCGGATTCGGCCGAAGAGCTGCTGCGTTACGGTCTGACGCAGAGCATCCTGGATGAGAAGTACGCCCGGGAACTGGACGCGGCGCTGGCGGAGAGCGGGAAAAAGCTGCCGGTCCATATCAAGCTGGACACCGGCATGACCCGGACCGGCGTAGATGCGCAGCACGATCCCCGCGCGGCGGCTGAGACGGTCCTGCATATCGACGCCCTGCCGCATCTGGTTGTCCGGGGCCTGTTTACGCATTTCGCGGCTTCGGACATGCCGGAAAAGGACGCGTACACGGCCTGGCAGCTGGATAATTACAAAGCCGTGCTGGCCGCCCTGAAGGAGCTCGGCTTTGAGAAAGACGTGCTGCACCATACCGGGAACAGCGCGGCGATCCTGCACCATCCCGACAGCTGGTTCGATATGGTCCGGGCCGGGATCATGCTGTACGGCCTGTATCCGACGGACCTGGACACGGCCGACTATCATCTGGAGCGGGCCCTGGCTTTAATGGCCCGGGTCGCGCAGGTGCGTGAGATCCCGGCCGGGACCAGCGTGAGCTACGGCTGCACCTTCACTTCGGAAAAGCCGATGCGGGTGGCGGTCGTGACGGCCGGCTACGCAGACTCCTATCCGCGCCTCTTAAGCAACCGGGGGGCCTGGGCGGTGATCCGGGGGCAGAAGTGCCCGCAGATCGGCCGGGTCTGCATGGACATGACCATGTTCGACGTCAGCGGCACAGAAGCGGAGGAAGGCGACGAGGCCATCCTGTACGGACGCGGCGGCATGCCGCTGGAAGAGGTGGCGCGCCTGACCGGCTCCAACAATATCGAACAGACCTGCCTGCTGACGCAGCGGGTCACGAAGATCTACGTCTGAGCACCTGATCTGGGGAAGAAGGGAGACGCTATGGGACTGGAGGCAGGCTGTCCGCTGCGTGTCGGGTACGGCACGGCGGGACCGAAAAATACGATCGCAGACGTTCCGGGCGTGAAGGTCGGACACGTTACGATCCGTGAAAAAGACGTGCGGACCGGCGTTACGGCGGTCCTCCCGCACGGCGGGGATCTGTTTCGGGAGAAGGTCCCGGCCGCGGCCGCGGTCATCAACGGCTTCGGCAAAACGATGGGACTCGTGCAGATCGAAGAGATGGGGACCATCGAAACGCCGGTGCTTATGACAAACACGCTGAGCATCGGCACGGCGGCCACGGCTCTGATCCGCTATATGCTGGCCCGGGATCCGGAGATCGGCGTCAGCACCGGGACGGTCAATCCCGTCGTCTGCGAATGCAATGACGGATACTTAAGCGATATCCGCGGCCTGCACGTGACGGAAGCGCATGTTTTCGAAGCGATTGAAGCGGCTTCGGATGAGGTCGCGGAGGGCTGCGTCGGGGCCGGCACCGGGATGAGCTGCCTGGGCTTTAAGGGCGGGATCGGAAGCGCTTCGCGCATCCTGACGCTGGACGGACGAACCTATACAGTCGGCGCGCTGACGCTGTGCAATTTCGGACAGGCGGGGCGTCTGATCGCAGGCGGCAAGCGGCTGGGCGAAAAGCTCGCGGCGGCCCGGCCGGAACAGGACAAAGGCTCGATCATCATGCTGCTGGCGACGGATCTGCCGCTCAGTACCCGGCAGCTGCGGCGGCTTTGCCGCCGGGCCGGCGCGGGGCTGGCCAGGACCGGATCCTACTACGGGAACGAGTCCGGGGATATCGCGATCGCGTTTTCAACAGCCAACCGCATTCCGCATTCGCCGGAAAAGGCCCTGCTTCCCTTTACGGTCCTGCACGACGCTTACATCGATCCGGCGCTGGATCTGGCGGCGGAAGCGGTGGAGGAGGCGATCCTGAGCGCGCTCTGGCACGCGGAAACGACGGAAGGACGGGACGGGCATATCCGGCGCTCCCTGCGGGAGGCGCTCGCGGCTCTGCCTGCCGATGAAACATAAGGAGATAACGATGAAGATTCGGGATATTGAAACGCCGGCGATCCTGCTGGACAGGAAGATCATGGAAGAAAACAGCCGGAAGATGGAAGAGATCATCTGCGGGACGTCCATGGTCCTGTATCCGCACTATAAATCGCACAAGTGCCTGCCGATCGCGCAGTGGCAGATGGCGCACGGCGCCGGCGGGATCACCTGCGCCAAGCTGGGTGAAGCGGAAGATCTGATCGAAGGCGGCATACCGCGCGTGGTCATCGCGAATCAGGTCGTGCAGCCGGAAAAGCTCAGCCGGCTGGCGAAGCTGGCCGGGCGGGCCGATCTGACGGTCTGCGCGGATGCGGAAGAGAACATCCTTGCCCTGGAGGCGGCCTGTGCAGCGAATAATACGCAGCTGTCGGTGCTGATCGAGCTTGAGGTGGGCATGAACCGCTGCGGCGCCGAGAGCTTTGAGGAGTTTTACGCGCTTGCCCTGCTGACGGAAGAGCAGCCGCATCTTTCCTTCCGGGGGATCCAGGCCTATGCGGGCCATCTCGCGCATGAAAGCGACGCGAAAAAGCGCCGGGAGACCCTGCTGCGTATCGAAAAGCGCGTGGCGGAGCTGAAGCGTTACCTGAAGGAACGCGGACTGGCGGTGCGGGAGATCTGCGGCGGCAGCACCGGAACAGCGGCGGATAAACCGAAGGATACGGTCTATACCCAGCTGCAGGCTGGCAGCTACCTCTTTATGGATACGAGCTACGAACGGCTTGATCTTTGCTTTGAGCACGCGATGAAGATCGCGGCGACCGTGATCTCGGTGAAGCCGGACCGCATCGTAACGGACTGCGGCGTCAAGTCTCTGACGATGGACCAGTTCCCGCCGCGCTATGAGGCTTATCCGGACGCGGAGCTGTCCTTCAGCGAGGAGCATACGACGATCCTGGTCCGGAACGCGGGCGCCGCGCTCGGGGATACCCTGTTTTGCATCCCCGGACACTGCTGTACGACGAACAACTGCTTCGGGAAGATCTATCTGGTCGACGGAGACGAGGTCCTGGCCGAATGGCCAGTCACCAGCCGAGGCAAAGCGCAGTAGAAGAGAGCTGCCTGAGAAGAGAAGACAAAAAAATGAGCGGCATCGGCCGCTCATTTTTTTATTGGATAGCCATCCAATAAAACCCCCAGCTATGCAGGGGTGTTCCCAAAAAGCTTCAGTTTCAAGAAAGGACCTCCTTTGCTATAATGGAAGTGGTCTGCCAACCGCCCAAAACAGCAAAAGAGGTCCCAAATGGACAACAATAGTTTAGCACATACGATGTGGACATGCAAATATCATATTGTATTTGCCCCAAAGTATCGTAGAAAAATCATCTACAAAAAGATAAGAGAGG
>JAEEUR010000022.1 GCA_016290595.1 Lachnospiraceae bacterium
CGGGCACGTGCAGGAAACGCTCTGGGTATCCTATCACAACGAGATCCCGGACGGCTCCCTCGCCGGCTATCAGAGCAGCCGCGTCTGCGACGATGCGCTTGTCGGAGAAAAGCTGGAGGACGTGAATGTTCAGGGCGCCTGGTACCGGATCGCGTACGAATTCCGGACGGACAGCGGAAAAGCGGAGCTGTCGAAGGCACCGGAATCTGATCCGGAAACCCTGCGGGCGGAAGTCTATGCGATCCGCGGCGTCGCGCCGGAGACGGCCGTCTGCCTAAAATATCTGGATAAGAGCGAAGCCGTCAGTACCGAGCACTATATTACGTTTCTGAATCCGTCTGCGGACTTTTCCTCTCTTGCCGCCCTGTTTGACGCCGCGCAGGCCCCGGAACGGACCGGCCTGATCCGGCAGGAAGGCATCACCTCTCTTATGGTGGAGACGGCTTCCGCAAAGGGTATGGAGCGCACGTCGTACTTTACGGACGAAGCAGCTGCCGGGGCGATCGTCAGCACGTTTCTGGCCTGCGACGGCCGCGCATCCGCTACGGGGGAAGAAGCGATTCTGCCCTCCTGTGAAAAGCGCGCTTCCTTCCGCATCGGGATCACCGGCATCGGGAACTGGGAGGTCACCGTTTACAGCAACGGGTATCTTCAGCTGGAACTTTCCGGCACAGACTCCAACCTGTTTGCGGACGGCCTTTCCCGCGTCTTTGAGATCGGCTCCGCCTCGGCCGAGGGCCTGATCCGCCTCATGGAGCAGTCCGGGACGGCGTACGCACCGAAGGAAGGCGAGACGATTACCTGGCATACGGAAGCCGCAAAATAAATCAAAGGGACGGGCTCTTTCGCGGGAGCCCGTCCCTTTTTATCGTTATTGCTTTGCGTCTGATCCGCTTCAGTTATAAAACGTCTGCTCGGTCTTCGCGATGGAGAACGCCGTCAGGAAGACCAGATCCAGGTCTTTTTCCTCGCAGATTACGTCATAGTACAGGTCCGTCGTCAGGAGGGACTTCCCCTTCGGCGAGGAATTGGCGATAGTCGCCAGATGTTCCCCCTTAAAGGTCACATCGTAGCTCATCCCGATCTTGCTGCCCGAGACGCCGGTGTTGATCCGGATCCCCAGCTCGTGCAGGTAATCCCAGATCTTCTTGCCGTCGAACTTGAACCAGGAGCTCTTTGAAAGCGCCGCGATCAGGCCGCCGCCGCCCTGCTCCGCCGTTATCGTCTTGCCGACCTTGTGTTCCTCCGTTTTGCCCGTGATATGGTTGACGAACTCAAAGGGCGACGCGCCGAGCAGCGAGAACTTCGTCATCTTCCCCTCGTAAACCGTATTGCCGTTCGCATTTTCCAGATAAAATGCCTGCTTGATGGTCCCCAGGACCGGTTTCAGTCTGTACGTCTCAGCCATTTGCCCACTCCTTTTCCTGTTCGTTCATTCTTTTCAGTTTCTTCGCGGCATTGCTGATGCTGACGGCGCCGCCCACGAGGGCTGCGATACCGGCCGCGATGAGGATGACCGGCAGGATCAGGCTCGTCGTCTGGGTGATCTGCACCGGATCGGCGGGGTTGTAGTAGATGGTCATCTTCTCTCCCACCTTCATGTTCGACAGGCCGCCCAGCTCCGATTCATAGTCCTGGCCGTTCACGTTGTACTTCAGTCCGATGAGATACGTCGCCTCCACGCGGTTGCCGCTCGCGTCCGTATACGCCTCCTGCTCCAGTTCCACCCGCGTGACCGTGGCTTCCGTCTTGATATAGTCCTGATTCTTGCTGTTGATCACAAAAAAGAAGACGCCGAAGACGGTCAGCATGAGACCGGCCGGGATCAGAAATCTCGCCAGCCTGGATTCCCGGATGATCGTGATGATCTTGTTCATAAGACACTCCTTCTATTATAAATTTTTACGCGTTGAACATCAGCTTGTCGCTGTCAAAGATCTTAGCCAGCAGGAAGGTCAGCAGGCCGGCCAGCAGCGCGGTCACGCCGAAGCTCACCAGAAAGCCCTGCGCCGAAAGCTCACCCGTGCAGATATCCTGCAGTGCCAGCGCGTTGCCGTACAGCGGCACCGCATAGCGGGTCAGCGAGTTCTTCGCGCCGCTCGAGAACATGGTCATCAGGGCGCAGGCCAGCACGACCATGTAGACCGGGGTGACCAGCGTGCTCGCGCTCTTGACGTCCTTCGAGAAGGAGGAAAGCACCGCGATCACGGCCACGAAGAGGTAGTCCAGGACGATCAGCATCAGGCCCAGCTCCAGGACCTGTCCCGCATTGAAGGAAACGCCGCCGAAGCCGCCGGCTCCGCCGCTTATCGTATTTCCCATCAGGGTCATGGAAAGGATCATGGAGACCGCGTACACCACGGAGGAAAGCGCCGCGATGATCGCCAGCGCGATCACCTTGCCCGCCGCGATATCCGTCCGCTTCACGGGGGCGATCAGCATGGAGGCCAGGGTGCCGCGTTCCTTTTCACCGGCGAACGCATCCACGCTGATGCTCATGGCGCCGGAGAAAAGCATGATCATGATCATGTAAGGGAACATCATCGCGATAAACTGCGTATTCGCCTTGCCTTCCTTCACGATCTCGGTGTCCCTCTGCGCAAAGGCTACGATCTTCTCCAGATTCCCCAGCCGCTGCTCCAAAAGCATCATGCGGTAGGTCTCCAGCACGCCGCTGAACACCGCGTAGGCCTGCTGGGAATAGTTTTCCGCGCTGTTGAAAAGGATCCCGACGCCGGGGATCTTATCCCCCTGCCCCTGATAGGCCGCGAAGGTCTTTTCAAAGTCCTTATCCAGGATCACGATCAGATCCGCCGCGCCTTCCCGGATATCCTCCGTCAGACGGTCTTTCAGCGTCAGATAGGCTTCCTCCGTCAGATAGTCGATAGACGCGTTTTTGTCAAAGCCCGCGGCGGCGGCCGCGGCTTTTAAGCCGTCCGTCGCATTCACGATATACGTGACGGGCACGTGCGTTTCGATATCCCGCGACATGTTCCGCTCAAGCATCCCGATGAGCCCGTACAGGGCGAACATCAGCACCGCCGGCAGGACAAAAAGGGACAGGATGAGCTTTTTATCGCTGAAAACACGGTAGAGTTCCTTTTTCAGCACAATTCCGATCTTTTTCATGCGTCCGCCTCCCCGTATTCCTTGTAAAGCCGGAAGAAAGCCTCTTCCAGATCGTCCGCGCCGGTCCCGGCATAGATCTGGGCCAGCGTCCCCTCGGAGACCTTCCGGCCGCCAATGATGATGCCGATGCGGTCGCAGAGCTTTTCCGCCTCGCTCATGATATGCGTCGAGACGATGACGGTCTTGCCTTCGTCGCGCAGTTTCCTAAGGTAATCCGTGACCGTGCGGGCCGTCAGGATATCCAGGCCCGAGGTCGGCTCGTCAAAGATGACCACCTGCGGATCGTGCACCAGCGTGACGGCGATGGCCGCCTTCTGCTTCATGCCGGTGGACAGCTCGTCGATCTTTTTGTCCGCGAAACCGCCGATATCGAAGACCGAAAACAGCTCCTCGCGCCGGCGGGCGATCGCCTCCTCCGTCATGCCATGCAGCTGTCCGAAAAAGTGAAACAGGTACGACGGCGTGAAATGCGGATCCAGGTTGATCTCGTTGGTCAGGAACGCGATGGCGCCGCGCACCTTTTCGCCCTCCGTCACGGTGTCGAAGCCGTTTACGCTGACGCTTCCCTCCGTCGGTTTCAAGAGCGTCGCGATGCAGCGGAGCGTGGTGGTCTTGCCGGCGCCGTTCGGGCCGAGCAGGCCGTAGATCTCGCCGGGCTTCGCCTCGAAGCTGACGTCATTGACCGCGATCTTGCGGCCCTCCGACGTCTTCAGCTCCTTCATCTTCCTGGCGTTCAGCTTGTAGACCTTGGTCAGGTTTTGGACTGAAATCATGCTTTTCTCCTTTCCCGCCCTTCTTTACAGTTCCGCAAAGCGCGCGGCTCCCTTCTTTTTCAGCCAGAGCAGCAGCAGGAAGGCCAGAAGAGCCGTCACCGCCGTCACGATCGTCAGGTACAGTTCCGGTCCCAGGCCGATCCCGCCCAGGAAATACAGGCCGATCACCGCCGCGCCGTAAGCCATGCCCAGCAGCATATAGACCAGCACCGACAGGCTCTGCTTGATCGGGTAGATCTCGTTCGTCCAGGTCAGATTGACGAACTTAAGGCCCAGCATGAGTCCGAAGGCGGCATAGAGCACGGCCGACAGCAGGGGGATCAGGATCAGGAAGAGCCATTCCAGCGGATCGGCCTGTATGGCATAGCCGGCGCCCACCGCGGCCAGCAGCAGGACAGGGACCGTGATCTTAAGCTGCAGCAGCATCTTCGCCTTCAGGATCTCCCAGGGATCCACGGGAAGGGACTGCAGGATCCAGAGGCTTTTGCCCTCCAGGGAAACGGACGGGACTACCGGATCGGTCATGGCGGAAAGACCGCACAGCATGCCGATCAGAAGGACGGGGATCAGTCCGGGAACGCCCCCGAACACCGACTCCAGGACAGGCATGATTTCCCGGCCTTTGATGAACAGCGCGCCGGCCGCCACCAGCACGAACAGAAGCGGCAGGCCTGTGTTCAGCATGTAGTTGGCGCTGGCGGTGAAGCGGTTCATCTCCTTCCGGCCCAGAGCCCGGGACAGGCTCTGCATTTTCGCGGTCTTTTCCTTATAGACGGCTTTCGTGCCGCTGTTGCTGGCCGTCGCGATCTTCGTGAAGCTCTTCAGCAGGATGATCCAGGTAACGGCGCAGAGGGCGAACACGGCGGCCACGGAGACGGCCATCGGCACCCATTCTCCCGTCCCGACCTGGCCGAAGGTCTTCATAAAGCCGAGATTTTTCTCAACTTTCTCCGCATAAACGGTCAGATTGTTCAGGAAATCCTGGATCAGCTCGGTCGCCTTGAAATAGAAGAAATAGTACAGGCCGACGCCGAGCAGGGCAATGATCGTGGTGAAATAGCTCTTGTTTTTAAGCTTTACGCTAAGGCGCGCCACCCCGTAACCGAGCAGACAGGTCAGGACCAGCACGATGGCGCTCACCAGAAGAACGATCAGGATGCCGCCGACGATCTGCGCCGCACCGGGCCGGACCGTCGTCCAGTAAACGATCACGGCCGGGATGATCACGATGCCGGAGTACAGAAGCCCCATCAGATAGACCGTGACCAGCCGGGCCGCCACGATGGTCCGGACCGGGATCGGCATGGAGAGCAGAAGATCGTTGTCCTTGGCCAGATACAGGCCAGTGAAGGTGTTGAAAACCCCGCCGAAGATGCCCAAAAAGAGCGCCACCAGGCCTGTCAGCGCAAAGTACAGCCAGTCCAGACCGAAGGCGTACAGCGGCCCGCAGAGGGAGGAAGCCATGGCGTAGAACATGCCGCCCAGCAGGCCGAACATCAGCAGCGCAAAAAGCACGATCAGGAGGATCGTCGCCCCTTTGGAGCGGGCCTTGTTCTTTTTGGCATCGTAGAAATAGCCGCGGAAGATCTCCATCAGCTGTTTTTTGATCATTGTCCCCAGCATTTTATTTCTCCTCCAGTTCCAGGAAGACCTCCTCCAGGGAATCGTCGCCCTTGACTTCCTCCATGGTGCCCGAGCGGATCAGCCGGCCGTTCTTGATGATCGCCACCTTGTCGCAGAGCTTCTCGGCGACTTCCAGGACGTGCGTGGAGAAAAAGATGGCGCCGCCGCGGTCGCATAGCTCGCGCATCATCTGCTTTAAGAGATGCGAAGCAGTCGGATCCAGGCCGACGAAGGGCTCGTCCATGAGGATCAGGCGCGGTTCGTGCAGGAAGGCGCTGATCAGGGCCAGCTTCTGCTTCATGCCGTGGGAATAGGAGGCGATGGGCTGCGCCAGATCGGCCGTGAGCTTAAAGCGCTCCGCCAGCTCGCGGATCCTCTCCTGCCTTGCCGCCGCGGAAACGCCGAAGACGTCCGCGATGAAGTTCAGATACTTGATGCCGCTCATGAAATCGTACAGGTCCGGGTTGTCCGGGATGTACGCCAGGCGGCGCTTTGCCTCCAGGGGATCGTTCCTGACGGAGACCCCGTCAATGAAGATCTCGCCTTCGTCAAAGTCCAGGATGCCGACTGCCGACTTTAAGGTCGTGGTCTTGCCGGCGCCGTTGTGGCCGATGAAGCCGTAGATCTCGCCCGGCGCGATGTGCAGGCTAATGTCGTCCACCGCGGTCTTCCCGCCGTATTTCTTGGTCAGATGTTCGATACGAAGCATAGTATTCTCCTTTTTATTCAATGTCCAGTTCGATCGGCTCGTCAAGCGTCTCGGACACGTATTTCCCGTTCTTTTTGCGCTGCCGCACGCACTCCGTCAGCAGATACTCGATCTGCCCGTTCACCGAGCGGAAGTCGTCCTCCGCCCAGGCCGCGATCGCATTGTACAATTTCGGCGAAAGACGAAGCGGCACCTGTTTTTTCTGATTATCATTCATTTATGTTCCGCTCCTTTTCAAATCGCTTCTCATCCGTCTTCTCCGGCCGGTCCGCATCAGTACAGACTGCCGGAATTTACCACCGGCTGGGCGTCGCGGTTGCCGCAGAGCACCACCAGCAGGTTCGAGACCATCGCCGCCTTGCGTTCCTCGTCCAGTTCCACCGTGTGATTTTCGGACAGGCGCTCCAGCGCCATCTCCACCATGCCGACCGCGCCGTCCACGATCATCTTCCGCGCGTCGATGATGGCCGAAGCCTGCTGGCGCTGCAGCATGACCGCCGCGATCTCAGGCGCATAGGCCAGATAGGTGATGCGCGCTTCCACGATCTCCAGGCCGGCCGCCGCCACCTTGGACTGGATCTCCTCGCGGATGCGGGCCGCCACGACCTCGCTCGAGCCGCGCAGCGAGCCCTCGTCCGCGATGCCGTCGCCGGTCGTATCCACGCCGGGCGCCACGTCGTAGGGGTAGAGCCGCACGATATCGCGCAGCGCGCTGTCGCACTGCAGGGACAGGTATTCCTTGTAGTTGTCGACCTCAAAGACCGCCTTCGCCGTGTCCACGACCCGCCAGATCACCGCGATCCCGATCTCCACCGGATTGCCGAGGCAGTCGTTGATCTTCTGTCTCGTGTTGCTTAAGGTCATGGCTTTTAAGGAGATTTTCTTGCCGCCGGTCTTGTTCAGGTTCAGATTCATGCCCTCCAGCGACGGCACCACGAGGGCTTTCTGCTTGGACGTATCCACGTCGCCGGACTGGGACAGCTTGGTCTCCGCCGCGGGGTTCACGGTCACGCAGAAGGGATTGACCTGGTAGAAACCCGGCTCCTTGATGCTGCCGACGTATTTGCCGAACAGGGTCAGGACTATCGCCTCCTGCGGCCCCACGACCTTCAGGCCCAGGAAGGGGATCCAGCCGATACAGAGCCAGACAACGCCGGTCACAAGCAGAGGCAGGCCCTTGCCCTCGTCCATCAGGATGCCGCCGTAGATGGTAGCGCCCAGGCCGGCCAGGTATAAAAGGACCCACAGAACAGCCATCATCAGGCCGTTTTTGCTTTTGTGCAGTACGATTTCTTTCATGGAAGACTCCTTTCCGTTATGCTCCTGCGCGGAAAAGCGGTGTTTCTTTTTCTCTTTGCCGGTTTCCGCCGCATGATTATTGTTTTGATATCAGTATGATATCAGTCCGATTTCCGTCTGTCAAGCTTTTTTTACAAATATCTGCCTGCCGGGCCGGCCGGACGATTCTTTCAAGGCGTATATAGCGAAGCATCCTGCGCCGGAAAGGTTTTCGTACCGGCTGCGGGGCAGTGCATGCATTCTCAGAAGTTTTCATCCGGGCGTGAAGCAGCGCCCATAGCGCAAAATTCCGGCTTATGTTATAATAAACCATATCATCGCAAGCGAAAGAAAGGATGCGGCTCCATGAACATATCCCTTGCCTTTTCCTTATTCCTCCTGATCATCCTGCTGTACTTCGTCATGTCGGAATTCTTCACCGCCCTGTTCCGCTTTACGGGCCTGCCGAACGAAAAAGCCCGTTTTCAGGTCATCTCCCTGCTCACCGGCTGCGGCTATACGACCCGGGAAAGCGAAATGATCCTCTCCTCCCGGGGGCGCCGCCGGCTGGCGATGATCACCATGCTGTTCGGCTACGTTTTCAACATCACCATCGTCACGGCTCTCATCAACGTATTCTTTTCCCTGCAGGAAGGGCAGCTGGCCGGCATGCTGGGCGGGGTCCTGATCCCGCTGGCGATCGTGATCGGCCTGCTGTTGCTGCTGCATTTTCCCCGCATCCGTTCCCTCATGAGCGCCTGGATGGAAAAGCTGGCCGGGCGGGTCCTGCACCTGGACATGGCAAACACCGTTCTTCTGCTGGACTATATCGGGCGGGATTCCATCGCGCAGGTCGCGCTGCGGGAGGTGCCCGGGGAGCTGGCGGGCCTGGCGCTTTCGCAGAGCGGCCTGAAAACGGAGAAAAACATTCTGGTCCTTCTGACCGAAAAGCCGGGCCGGCAGGCGGTGCCCGCCACGGCCGACACCGTGTTTGCCGCCGGGGACAAGCTGACGGTCTTCGGCCGCTATGAGGAGATCTGCCGGGTATTCCATGCCCGGGAGCGCTTTACGAATTCAGCAGAGGAGTAAACAGGACTTGCTCTGTTCTTCCTCGCCCTCCTTACACGGGAGATAGCAAGCAACAAGTTTCCCTCTCTTCGCCCCCTCCACTGTCCGAAAAAGCTTCCCCGACGGTCGCTTTTTCGGACAGTGTCAAGAAAACAATTATAATAAAACCTTATAGTATAGTTCAAAAGAATATTTTGATTTGCTTTTCGCGGAAAGACCGTTTATCACATAGGAAAGAACGGAAAAAGCGAAGGCTTTTTATTTTCTCTTATAGATCAATCAGATTTATTTATGTGGCGGGGGCCGAAAGCATCGCCTCCGTATACCACGAGATGCAGGGATAATTTTTTTCACTGACGTTCTGTTGCCAAACAGAAAAGACACCGGTCAATTCCCTTGGGCAAGCCGGTGTCTCTTTTGTTTTACGTCTTTTTCAGCCCCGGCCGGGCCTCAGACGAAGCGGCTCAGAACTCCAGGTTCTCTTCCGTTTCCTTGCTGAAGACGTGCGCGACCATGCCGTCAAAGCCGAAGCGGACGGTCTCTCCCATGTCGGGGAAGCTCTTCATACTGACGGTCGGCACGATCATGATCATGTTCCGGCCTTCCGCCGTTAAGTGCAGATGCACGGAGGAGCCCATCATCTCGCTGACGTCCACCGTCGCGGCGATGCCGTCGTCCTTCAGTTCCACGTGCTCCGGTCTCACGCCCAGCGTGACCGGCTGAGACTTAACTTCCTTCTCCTTCAGACGCTCTTCCTTGTCGGGAGACAGCTCGATCTTCTTTCCGCCCAGTTCCACGAAATACTTTCCGTTCTCCTCGCTCAGCTGCGCGTCAAAGAAGTTCATGACGGGCATGCCGATGAAGCCGGCCACGAAAAGATTCGCGGGATGGTTGAAAACTTCCTGCGGCGTGCCGATCTGCTGGATCTTCCCGTCCTTCATGACCACGATGCGGTCGCCCAGCGTCATGGCCTCGGTCTGGTCGTGCGTGACATAGATGAAGGTCGTGTCGATGCGTTTGCGCAGCTTGATGATCTCGGCGCGCATCTCGTTCCTGAGCTTCGCATCCAGGTTCGAGAGCGGCTCGTCCATCAGCATGACCTTGGGGCTGCGGACGATAGCGCGGCCGATGGCCACGCGCTGGCGCTGGCCGCCGGAAAGGGCCTTGGGCTTGCGCTGCAGGTATTCGGTGATCTCCAGGATCTCCGCCGCTTCCTTCACCTTCTCGTCGATCTCTTCCTTCGGCAGGTGCTTTAAGCGCAGCGAGAAAGCCATGTTTTCGTACACGGTCATGTGCGGGTACAGGGCGTAGTTCTGGAATACCATCGCGATGTCCCGGTCCTTCGGCGCCACGTGGTTCACCAGATTGCCGTCGATATACAGCTCGCCGCCGGAGATGGACTCCAGGCCGGCCACCATGCGCAGCGTGGTGGATTTGCCGCAGCCGGAGGGACCGACCAGAACGATGAACTCCTTGTCCGCGATATCCAGATTGAATTCCTGCACCGCCAGGACGCCTTCGTCCGTGATCTGCAGATTGGTCTTCTTCTCCGGAAGCACGTCGTTTTTCTTGCTCTTCTTGCTCTCCCCGCTCACGTAGGGGTAAACTTTTTTGATGTTTTTCAGTTGAACAGTAGCCATATCATTCGCTCCGATCAGTTGTATTTACAGGTTGCGGATCAGTTCCGGCCGGACGGCGTCCATGCGGGCGTCGGAGAGACCGAAATCCATCTGCCGCCAGCTCCAGGCCGCGCGGCCGATGCCGTAGTGTTCGAAAGCCCGATGGATCAGGCGGTACCAGACGAGGGCGTCCTCCGGACGGCTCCGGTCGATCACGCCGTATTCACCGCAGTAAAGGGGAATACCCCTCTCTTCGGCGGCGCGGACCGCGTCCGCGAAGAAATCGATAAAGTATTCCGTGCTCAGGCGTGTTTCCGGCGGATATCGGTCGAAGCCGGCGCTGAAAGAGCCGAGCATCTTCCGGCTGGCTTCTTCCATCTCGCCGAAGCTTGCCGTGACCGGGATACGGAAAGCGGGGTCCATCGTCGGCATCCAGTGCGCGCCCTGATGCGTAAAGATCAGCGGCTCGTAGCAGTGGAAGTTGTAGACCAGATGCGCATCCTCCGGGACGTCGATGGCGCGGACGCTGAGCGCGCTGTTGTGCCAGTAGCCGCCCACGAGAACGGGCGTTTCCGGCGCGAAGACGCGGATGCGGCGGATGCACTCCGCGGCGATCCGGTTCCAGGCCGGCATGAAGCTCTCCTCCGTGACCTCGTTCAAAAGCTCGAAGGCGGTCCGGTCCGAAAGCTTCCCGTAGCGCTCGGCTATCCTTTCCCAGAGCCGGTAAAAGCGTTCCTGATGCTTTTCGTTTTCAAAGAAGCCGCTTTCCTTCTCATCCGGATCGAAGGAGAAGCCCGCGGTCTTGTGCAGGTCCAGCACGGCGTTTAAGCCGTTTTTCTCCGCATAGCCGAGCGCGCGGTCCAGATGCGCGTAGCCGCTCTCGCGGGGCGTGCCGTCCTCTTCCTCCAGAAGGTTGTAATCCACCGGGATGCGGACGTGGTCGGCGCCGCAGGCGCGGATCGCGGCGAAGTCCTCTTCCCGGATGAAATTCCGGTACCGTTCCTCGCTGTAATCGCACTGGGAGAACCAGCCGCCGAGGTCGACCCCCTTCTGAAACCCTTTCCAGACTTTCATGTTCCGACGTTTCCTTTCCCGGGATCAGCCCTTGACACTGCCCGCGGTCACACCTTTGATGATCGACTTGGACAGGAAGATGTATGTGATCATGACCGGCAGGATCGCCAGGAGGATAAACATGTAGACCTTTCCCATATCGAATTTGGAATAGTCCGCACTGCGAAGCTGCGCGATCATGATCGGGACGGTTTTCATTTCTGCTTTATCCAGCAGAAGGGCAGGGACGAAGTAGTTGTTCCAGGAACTCACGAAGGAGAAGATCATCTGTACCGCGATAGCAGGCTTGAGCATCGGCAGCACGATCGTGTTGAAGGTGCGGAACTCGCCCGAGCCGTCCACGCGGGCCGCGTCGATCACGTCCAGCGGCAGCACGCTCTCCATGTACTGCTTCATATAGAAGAAGACTACGGGCGCGGCGATGCTGGGAATGATCAGCGGGATGTAGCTGTTGGTCAGGTGCAGCTTGTTCATCATCTGCACGAAGCCGAGCGCGGAGACCTGCGCCGGGATCATCATGACCGCGATGATGAAGGTGAAGACGGCGCGCTTGCCCTTAAAGTCATAGGCGTGGATGGCATAGGCCGTCAGCGCGGAGAAGTAGGTCGTCAGCACGGCGCTGGAGAGCGCGATGATCAGGCTGTTCAGCATGCCCCGGGGAATGTTGATGGAGGAATCGTTCCAGGCATTCACCAGGTTTTTGAGGAAGTTCTCCTTCGGCAAGAGCGTAAAGCCGGTCGCCAGCTGGGCATTGGAGCGGCTCGCGTTGATGACCATCAGGTAAAAGAAGAACAGGCAGAGCGCGGTCAGGAAGATCAGGATCGCGTAAACGATGATGCGAAGCACCGTCAGCTTGATCAGCCCGCGGGTGTTGTCACTAAGCTTCTTGTTCATATCACGTCTCCCTTTCTGCGTCTGTGAAGTCTGGTCTTATCCTTGTACGGAGCGGACAGTCGCTTGTAGACGAAACCGCTCAGGATGCCGGTGATCACGAAGATGAAGACGGATATCGCGCCGGCCATGCCGTAGTTCTTATTCGTGAGATATCCGTTCAGGTACATGACCAGAGTCCGCGTCATTTCATTCGGGACGCCCTTGCCGTTCGTCAGGACCTGCGGCACGTCGAACATCTGGATGCCGCCGATCATGGCCGTGATCAGGCAGTAAACGAAGATCGGCATTAAGAGCGGCATGGTCACGCGGAAGAAGACCTGCACCGAATTGGCGCCGTCGATCGTGGCGGATTCGAACAGGCTCTGGTCGATGCCCATGATGCCGGCCATCAGCACGATGGTCGTATTGCCGAACCACATCAGGAAGTTCATCAGGGCGATCATGCCGCGGACCGTGACCCGCTTGGAGAAGAAGTCAAAGGACGCGTCGATCCATCCCCACTCTTCCAGCAGCGCCTGGATCGGGCCGACCCGGGAAAACAGCGTGAAGAACAGCATGGAGAAGGCGGCGGCCATGATCAGGTTCGGCATGTAGATGACCGTCTTAAAGAAGCCCTGCCCCTTGATGTTCAGCCGGTAGCTGGTGAAGAAGATTGCCAGCAGCAGGGCGATGACGAACTGCGGGACGGCGCCCAGGATCCAGAGCCACATCGTGTTGAACGTGTATTTCAGGACCAGGATGATCCCGTCGCTGTCAGCGGAAAACAGCGTCCTGTAGTTTTCGAGTCCGACGTAATTCGGTCCGACCTGCTCCAGGCCGATCCGGTACGATTCGAAAAAGCTGTTGTATATCGTCAGAAACTGCGGAACGAGCGTAAAGAAGATGTAAACCACGAAGAAGGGAATGATAAAGATGTAGCCCCACTTCGCGTAGCTTACGCTCTTGAGCGCTCCGTTCTCTTCTGTTTTTTTCTTGCTCATCGACTGTTTCCTCCTTTCAGAGGGGGTAAAAAAGTGCGGCAGGGGAAGTCCCCCTGCCGCAGCTTTCGTTTGCCGTTACTGCGGCAGCTTGATGTTCGGATAGGTCTCCTTGACGTACTGATAGAAGTTCTTCATGGCGGTGTCCTTGTCGACGGAACCGTTGTAGAATTCCTGCAGCTTGTTCTGCAGACCTTCGTTCAGCAGCTGATCGTAGTTGGTGTGGTTCTCCCACTTGATGTCCTTCGCAAGTTCGGCGAAGACGGCGATGTCGTTCTGGCCGTCCAGGATGGCGGTGTTGCCGTAGCTCTTGTCGTCCGCGAACTTCTGGGCGATCTTGGTGTTGTTCGGATACTGGTTCTCGTCCTTGACGAGCTTGGTGACGACGTCTTCATTGGTGGTGAAGGTTTCGAAGATCTCCTTCAGCATATCGGTGTTGTCGGAACCGGTCGCAGCCAGCAGCCAGGTGCCGCCCCAGAAGTAGGCCTGCGGTCCCTTGACGATGCACCAGTCACCGACGCAGCCGTTGTCGGGATCCATGGCGTTGGTCATGCAGAAGTTGTAGTACCAGGCGGGGCCGAAGAAGCACATGGTCTTGCCGGTCTTGAACATCTCGTTGGTCTTTTCCGCATCCCACACGCCGGCGGTCAGGGTGTAGCCGTTCTTGATGTACTTTTCGGTCTGATCCATCCACGCGGTGATCTGCGGGTCAAACTGCAGGTTGCCGTTGGCGTCTACCCAGGGGGAGGTGCAGTTGTTGGAGAACGCACGGAAGGTTTCCGCGAAGGAAGCGGTCATGTAGTAACCCTTGGCCTTGGCCTGGGCGGCGACATCGTCGAACTTCTCCCAGGTGTCGATCTTGGCCTGAACCTCTTCGGGAACGTCGGTGCCCAGAACGTCCTTGGCGATGCTCTTGCGGTAGATCACGGCAGCAGGGCAGCACTGGAAGGAAACGCCCTTGCACACGCCCTTGCTGTCGGAAGCGGCCTTGATGGTGTATTCATACATCGTGTCCGCGTTCTTGAAGCCGAAGGAAGTGATATCCATGGTGTAGGCGGAATCGACGTACTTGCCGATGTAGTCCGCTTCCGCCAGGAACATGTCGATCTTGTCGTCGGCAGAGGCATTCGCCTGATTCAGCAGGGCTTCGTCCAGCTTCTGCTGGTACACGCCGTTGTCGCTGGGGTTGATGATCCAGTTGACGGTAACGCCTTCCGGAACCTTGTAGTACTTCTCGAAGAATCCCTTGAACTCTTCATTCCAGGCGTAGATGTTGAACACCTTGCCCTGAGCCTTCTTACCGTTGCCGCAGGCGACGAGGCTGAGGACCATCAGGCACGCCAGCAGGATAGCAAATACTTTCTTCATTGTTTTCTCTCCTTACTTTTTATTTGCTGTCTTTTTTGTTCTTTGTTTTATCAAAACGCTTCCGCGCTTCAACCGATATCAATAACTGTGCTTCCTTCCAGCAGCCGGCCTTCCACGGTGATCTGCTGCGGGATCCAGGTGTCCGGTTTTTCGATCTGCTCGATCAGCAGCCGGGCCGCTTCCTTCCCCATCTGCTCCGCTCCCTGCTGATAGGTGGTCAGGCGCGGCCGCAGGACCTGGGAAAGAGGGATGCCGTCGTAGCCTGCCACGCTCATGTCCTTCGGGACCGACAGGCCGTTCCGTTCCAGCTCGCTCATCCCGCCCAGGTAGGAAAGGTCATCCGGGAAGAGGATGCAGGTCGGTCTCTCCTCCAGCGCCAGCAAGGCTCTCGTTGCGAGGCCGCTGGAGCGGGGATCGTGGTAGACGGCCGGACGGACGTACTCTGCCGGGACCGGGATCCCCAGTTCCGCGCAGGTCCGGCGGAAGCTGGCCAGCCGCTTCTGCGTGACCGAGGTCAGTTCCCCGTGGATGAAGGCGATCTTCCGGTGGCCCTTCGCATGGACGAAGCGTACCAGCTCTTCCATGCCGCGAACGTTGTCGGAAAGGATGGAACTGCGGCTGTCGAAGCTGTAGTCCAGGGTCACCGTCGGGATCTCGCTGGTCGCCAGCCGGATGACGGCCGGGTCCTGAAAGTCCGCCGAGGCGATCACCACGCCGTCACAGCTGCGGTACTTCGCGTGCTCATAGTAGTCCATGGACAGCCGGCCGAGATCTTTGGAAATGAAGGTGATGTCATAGCCCAGCCGTTCGGCCTCCGCCTTCACGCTTTCCAGGATCCGGGAGAAGTACTCATGGGAGATGCCGCCGCCCGTCGTGTCCGAAAACAGCACGCCGACGTTGTAGCTGCGTCCCATTTTCAGTGCCCGGGCCGTAGCGTTCGGAAGATACCCCAGCGCAGCCGCCGTTTCACGGACTCTCTTCGTGGTTTCCGGGGACACGTCAGAGGCACCGTTCAAGGCCTTGCTGACCGTCGCGCGGGAAACGCCGCAGGCTTTGGATATGTCCGTGATCGTAACCATGAGGATTTATGGCTCTTCCTTTCGCTAAAACTAACTTAATCGATTTCGCTGGCCTCATTATAACGGACCTCACAGCGTCCGTCAAGCGGTTTTTTGATTTATTTTATTATGATATTTATTTTATTTTCTTTCTTTTCTTCTGCTAAGTAAAAAATCTCCCCTTTCCGCAAAAAAGCGCTTGCGTTTTTCAACACCTTTCTCTATAATGTTGCTAAATCGATTAAGTTGGCGTTTCGTTCATAAAAACGGCTCTGCCGACCCCCATGCGGAGGAAACTCACCATGAAATACGGCTATTTCGACGATCTGGCCAGAGAATACGTGATCACAAGACCGGATACCCCCCTGCCGTGGATCAACTATCTGGGTAGCGACGGCTTTTTCTCGCTGGTCAGCAATACCGGCGGCGGCTACAGCTTCTATAAGGATGCCAAGCTGCGGCGTATCACGCGCTTCCGCTACAACAACGTACCGGCCGACGAAGGCGGACGGCTCTTCTATATCTGCGATAAAGACACCGTGTGGAGCCCGGCTTACCGGCCGGTCCGCACGCCGCTGGATCAGTACCGCTGCCGCCACGGCTTGGGCTATACGGTATTTGAAGGAAAGAAGAACGGCGTCAGCGCCTCCCTGACCGTGACGGTCCCCATGCACTGCGACATGGAAGTCCAGAAGCTGGTGATCCGTAATGACAGTAAGGAAGAAAAAACGCTGAGCGTGTACGGCGGCGCGGAATGGTGCCTCTGGAACGCCGTAGATGATTCCACCAACTTCCAGCGCAACTGGAACATCGGCGAGGTGGAGGTGGAAGGCGGCACCGTCTATCACAAGACCGAGTACCGCGAGCGGCGCAATCACTACGCCTTCTATTCCGTGAACGCGCCGGCCGACGGCTTCGACACGAACCGCGACGCCTTCCTGGGGCAGTTCCGCGGTTGGAACGAGCCGCTGGCCGTCGAGAAGCGCACCTCCTTCGGCAGCATTGCCGCCGGCTGGGCGCCCGTCGCCGTCCTCCGGGTGGATCTTACGCTGCTGCCGGGCGAGTCCCGGACGCTGCTCTTCCGTCTCGGCTATGCCGAAAACCCGGAGGAGAAAAAGTTCACCGCGCTGAACGTTATCAATAAGGAAAAAGCGCACGCCATGCTGGCCGCCTTTGAGACCGAAGCCCAGTTTGACGCCGCCCTGAAAGAGCTGCGCGCCTACTGGGAAGGCCTGCTCTCCCGCTTTACCGTAAAGAGCAGCGAAGAAAAGCTGGACCGCATGGTGAATATCTGGAACCAGTATCAGTGCATGGTCACCTTCAATATGAGCCGCAGCGCTTCCTATTATGAAAGCGGCACCGGCCGGGGCATGGGCTTCCGCGACAGCTGCCAGGACCTTCTGGGCTTCGTGCACCTGATCCCGGAACGGGCCCGGGAGCGGATCCTGGACATCGCTTCCATCCAGTTCGCCGACGGCAGCACCTATCATCAGTATCAGCCCTTGACCAAGCGCGGCAACGCGGACGTGGGCTCCGGCTTCAACGACGACCCGCTCTGGCTGATCGCCTGCACCTGCGCCTATATCCGCGAGACCGGCGACTTCTCGATCCTGGACGAGCCGACGCCCTTCAATAACGAGGCCGGCACGGAAGTCCCCCTGCTGGAGCACCTGCGCCGCAGCGCCGGCTATACCATCTCGCACCGCGGCCCGCACGGCCTGCCGCTCATCGGCCGTGCCGACTGGAACGACTGCCTGAATTTGAACTGCTTCAGCCGCGAGCCCGGCGAAAGCTTCCAGACCTGTTCCAACTTCGAGAGCGGGAAGGCTGAAAGCGTCTTCATCGCGGGCATGTTCGTGAAGTACGGGCAGGAATACGCGGATCTGTGCGAACGGATCGGGCTGAAAGAAGAAGCGGCCGCCGTGCGGCTGGCCGTCTCCGACATGGAGAAGGCCGTGCTGGCACACGGCTGGGACGGCGAATGGTTCCGCCGCGCCTACGACGCTTTCGAGCGGCCCATCGGCAGCCGCCAGAATGAAGAAGGACAGATCTTTATCGAGCCGCAGGGCTTCTGCGTGATGGCGGGCATCGGCGGTCCGGATTACGGAAGGAAGGCGCTCCGCTCCGCAGAAGAAAGGCTCGGCAACGAGTTCGGGATCGAGCTGCTGGCGCCCTGCTACACGGAATATCACGACTATCTGGGCGAGATCTCCTCCTACCCGCCCGGATACAAGGAAAACGGATCCGTGTTCTGCCACAACAACCCCTGGATCACGCTGGCCTGGTGCAAGGTCAGGGACGGGAACGCCGCCTTCGACCTGTACCGGCGGAACGCCCCCGCCTATATCGAGGATAAGAGCGAGATCCACCGGACCGAACCCTACTGCTACAGCCAGACCATCGCCGGCCGGGCGGCCCGGACCTACGGCGAAGCCAAAAACTCCTGGCTGACCGGCACGGCCGCCTGGTCCTTCGCCGCCGTGAGCCAGGGCATCTTAGGCGTCCGGCCGGACTATGACGGCCTGACCGTGGATCCCTGCCTGCCCGATTTTATGGACGGCTGCCGGATCAGCCGCCTCTTCCGCGGTACGCGCTATGAGATCACGGTGCGGCGCGGAGACGACAAGGGACTTACGGCAGACGGAAAGAAGCTGGACGGCTGCACGATCCCGCTGACCGACGCGCCGGTCTGTTCCGTTTTGGTGACGATCTGATAGCAAAGCCGCAGCAGCGGCGAAGCACGATAAAAGCGGCGGAAACCTCTGGTTGCCGCCGCTTTTACTGTTTCTAAACATTTACTTTTTGTAAACGCATACTTTTCGTAAAAGCAAAAGCTTACTGTCCGGCGGCGCCCGCTTGCCGCCTTTCCTTTATTTCCACATCCACAGGATCGGCTTGTCCGACAACGTCATCCCGAGCCTTTTCTGCAGCTTCAAGGATCCCGCATTGCCCTCCTCCACCTGTCCGAAGGGAACGAAGCCGGCCTCCAGGGTCTTCGCGATGAGGCGGTTTTCCAGGGCTGCGCCGTATCCCCGGCGGCGGAATTCCGGGAAGATATACAGCAGCCCCATGCTGCCCTCCAGGTGCTCGCCGATGAAGCCGACCGGCTGTCCGGAAACGCAGCCGAGAAGGACCGACCGCCGCGCAACCACCTGTTCCAGCTCCTCCGGGCTGATCAGGTCGTAGCAGGACAAAAGCAGCGGCAGGTCGTCCGGACCGGCCGTCCGTACTAAAAAGCGCGGATCCGGGGCGGGCGGATCCCCGTAATAAGCCGCCTGAAAACAAGTCAGGGCCTCCGAAAAGCCATACCTTTCGAAAGCGGTCCTGCCCAGGCTGAGATCGGAAACCATCAGGAGGCGGCAGCTGCCGTCCAGATGCCGCTCCAGCACCGAAAGACCGGCCGACGCATCGTCGCAGGCCAAAAGAACGGCGCCGCTCACGCTGTCCCGGACCAGGAGCGCCGTTTCCTGCCGGCAAAGGATCTCACCGGTTCCCCGCTTCAGCACGCGGTCCAGCCCCAGAAACTCGATTCTTCCGGTATCGATCTCCTTCACGGCTCTGCCTTTCTTTCCCGCGTTTTTGTGTCCTGCAGCGGAAGGACGGCCTCCCGGAGCACTTTTTCCAGCCGCTCCGCGAAGATCCGGTGCCCCTCTTCCGTAAAGTGCACGCCGTCAAAGGCCAGCGGGATATTCCAGGCCCCGGCGTCGGCAAAGAGAAGGCCCTTCTCTTCGGCAAGCCGGCAGTACCGCTCCGCGAGCGCCCGGGATTCCGGGATCAGCGCGGCGTCCTGCACCCAGGTTCCCGGCCGGAAGGGAGCCGGTGCGATCAGGCAGACGGCATCGGCAGCCCGCTTTTCGCTGATAAGAGCCAGCAGCCGCTCCATACAGCGGGCCGTTTCCGCGGCGCTTACCCCCAAGAGAAGGTCGTTGCTGCCGAGCATGACGAGCGCCATCACCGGCGGACGCAGGGATTTCAGCTCACCGGCCAGAACCGTGTGAACGCTTTCCCGGGAAACGCCCAGGCCGTTCACGCCGAAATTGCGCACGGTAAAGCCGGCCGCCTCCAGGCGGCCCGTCCAGCGGACGGTTTTCTCATAGCGGCCGCCCCACAGAGACTGCGGGTCATAGCCGAAGGTATTGGAATCGCCGAGGCAGGCAAGCTGTATCATGCGGAACGTCCTCCCGGGCCGGGCGGCCCTGTTTCAGTGGTCCGACTTTAAGCCGGCGCCGCACATGGTGATGAGGCAGTCCGGCGCCGGGCCGACCTTCTTTACGTAATTCAGATACGCCGCGTAGTTCGCCGCGGTGGTGTGCTCGCAGTAGATGCCCTGCCGGGCAAGATACGCCCGTGCCGGAAGGATCTCCTCCTCCGGCGCATGGATGAAGCGCACGCCGTACTTCTTCGCGTACGCAAGGATCTCCTCCCCGCGCATGGGCTTGCCGATGGCAATGCCCTCCGCCAACGTCGGTGTCGGCGAAACAGCGGCGGGCACATCGAGCCCCTCCTCCGCTGCCTTCAGGAGCGGATCGCAATTTTCGCTTTGCAGCGCGATGATCTGCGGCACCTTCTCGATGCATCCGGCGGCCAGCAGCTCGTCCAGCGCGTGCATCACGCCCAGGAACAGCGTGCCGTTCCCGACCGGGATCACCAGATGCCGCGGCAGGCGCCCCAGCTGCTCATACACCTCGTACAGATAGGTCTTGGTCCCCTCATAGAAGAAGGGGTTGTAGACGTGGTTCGCATAGTAAACGCCTTCCTTTTCCACCTTTTCGCGGCAGACGTCCGCGCAGTGATCCCGGCTGCCCGGCACTACGGTACAGACCGCCCCGTGCGCGCGGATCATATCGATCTTCTTCGGGCTGGTGCCCTCCGGCACAAAGATCTCGCAGCGGATGCCGGCCTTGGCGCAGTATGCCGCGACCGCATTGCCCGCGTTGCCGCTCGAGTCCTGCACCACGCTGTCCACGCCGATGGCTTTGCAGTGCGCCACGAGAACGGCCGCCCCGCGGTCCTTAAAGGACAGCGTCGGCATGAAATAGTCCATCTTGAGGAGGACGTTTTCGTCCAGACGCACGACGGGCGTCATGCCCTCGCCCAGGGACACCTCCCGCCAGCTTTCATCCGCCAGCGCCATGAAGCGCCGGTAGCGGAACTGGCTCCACTCTTCTCTATCGACCTCGCTCAGGTCAAACTTCGGCGGCTGAAAATCCAGCTTCCACAGGCCGCCGCAGTCGCAGTGCGCCTTGCGGGTCGAAACCTCTTCCTTTTTTCCGCATTTCGCACAGATATACTGCATCTTTTCTTCTCCTTACAGTACCCCGATCAGCACTAAAAACCACAGTCCGAAGCTGACCAGCACGGCCAGCGCCAGCAGCAGGGAGCCCCAGGAAAAGCCGCCTTTTCTGCTCTCCTTCGACGGCTCCACCAGCCCGCTCTTGCGGAGCGCGGTTACGACCGGCTTGTAAAGCAGCAGCGCCAGACCCGCGTTGATGCCGCCCTTCACCAGATTGAAAGGAAGGAAGACCGTCGCCAGCTTGGCCGCGACCACTTCGCGTTCCACGCCCATGTAGAAAGGCGTGATGATATAGTTCCACAGCATCATGCAGGCCGCCATGGAAAGGACGCCCAGCCCCAGGCCGATCAGCGCGCCCTGTTTGGTGCGGCGCCGCTGATAGAACCAGGCGGCCGGCACCGCGAAGGCGCAGGTGGAGACCACGTTCATCAGCAGGCCGTACAGGCCGGTCTTGCTGACGGACACGAATTCCAGGAACGAGGTCAGCACCGAAACGATGACGCCGGTCAGCGGCCCGAAGATAAAGCCTGCGATCACGATCACGGCGTCCTTCGGATCGTAGCTCAGAAAACCCGCCACGTTCGGGATGCCGCGCGTAGCCAGCACCGCCAGATAGGCGATCACCACGAACATGGCGGTACAGGTGATGTACTTTGTCGAAAACCTGCTGTTCATTCATTTTCCTCCCAAAAAGAAAGTCCCGGGATCCGGGGAAAGACTCCTCTTCCGGATCTTCGGGCCTATCAGGAGACAGAACAAAGACGTTTTGCCGTCTTCTTCCATCCAGACTGTACTGTCGGTACCGGAATTTCACCGGTTCAGCTTGCGCTCGCGGACTCTGACCGCCGGTGGGGACTTTCACCCCGCCCTGAAGACGGCTTCATTGTAACCGATACGCCGCTCCCTGTCAACCGGTTCCCTGGGCGCGGCGAGCCGGACGGGGCGCGGCGCAGATACAAGCGGAAAGAAGTCTCTTGCATTCACCGCTTCTCTTCTGCTATAGTAGGGGCAGAAAACGGCTTCGGTCCGGACAGAACGGAGGAATACTATGCAGCGCATTCAGCTCGGAAGCACAGGAATGGAGATAGAAAAGAACGGCTTCGGCGCCCTGCCGATCCAGCGGGACACGAAGGAAGTCGCCGTTCGCTTACTGCACCGCGCCTATGAGGGCGGCATGAACTACTTTGACACCGCCCGTTCCTACACGGACAGCGAAGAAAAGGTCGGCATCGCCTTCAAAGGCATGCGCGACAAGATCTTTATCGCCACCAAAACGGCTGCGAAAAACGCGGCCGATATGCGGAAGGACCTGGAGACCTCGCTCCGGAACCTGCAGACGGACCACATCGACGTGTATCAGTTCCACAATCCGCCCTTCTGCCCCAAGCCCGGCGGAGAGGACGGCCTCTACGACGAAGCCTTAAAGGCGCAGGCGGAAGGCAAGATCCGCTTCATTTCCATCACGAACCACCGCCTGCCGGTGGCGCAGGAAGCCATCGCCTCCGGCCTTTACGCGACCCTGCAGTTCCCCTACAGCTATCTGTCCGGGGAGAAGGAGGAGGAACTGATCCGCAGCTGCAAAGCGGCCGGCATGGGCTTTCTGGCCATGAAAGGCCTGTCCGGCGGGCTCATCCGCGACGGCTACGCGGCGGCGGCCTTTATGGAGACGAAGCCCGACGTGGTCCCGCTCTGGGGCGTGCAGCACGACTGGGAGCTGGAGCAGTTCCTGGACGTGGTCGCGCACGGGGCCGAGCTCACGCCCGAGCGGCTCGCGACCATCGAAAAAGACCGGAAGGAGCTGTCCGGCGATTTCTGCCGCAGCTGCGGCTACTGCATGCCCTGCCCGGTCGGCATCCAGATCCACAACTGCGCCCGCATCATGCTGATGCTGCGCCGCGCGCCGATGCAGAAATGGGTCAGCGAAGAATGGCAGGCCGAAATGCATAAGATCGAGAACTGCCTGCACTGCTATCAGTGCGCCTCCAAATGCCCCTTCGGCCTGGATACGCCGCGCCTGCTGCAGGATAATTACGATGCCTACTGGAAATATATGGAAGAAAGAAAGCAGGCGGAAAACGCCTGACGGCAGAAGCGCCGGCGATCCGGCGGACGTGAAAAGAGGGCGGCCTTTCGGCCGCCCTTTGCTTTACTGAAGGCCCATCACACAGAGGGCCGCCGCGATCACCAGGAAAAGGACCGGTCCGATATAGCGGCTGGCGATCTCCCACTCGGACGGCTCGGCCTGCTCCGGATCCCGGATCCGGAACCGCAGGCTCCATCGGAAGAGCTCCTCCTCGAACAGGATAAGCACCGCGGCCATCGAGCAGATCAGCAGCGCACAGAGCCAGCCCGTCCAGTCTCCCTTATGCGTCAGCGCCGGGCCGAAGGCCAGGGAAAGGATGACGGAAGCCGTCGGCTCCATCGGATCGATTACGTTTCCGTTCTCGTCCAGCACCACCCCGCTGCCGGAGCCGATAACGCCTTCCCCGTGCGAACTGCCGTCCTCTTCATACAGAAACCGCTGCCCGTTGTATTCCAGCATCCCGCCCCGGAAGAGGAGCTCCTCTCCCCGGCGGATCTCCACCCCGCGCATGCGTTCCTTCAGCTCGCTGCTCTGCGGGACGGCTGCCGGGTCTTCCTTTACGCCGTAGGGGCCGTAGACCTTGCCGCCGTGCTGAAACGTTACGGTCTTGTCCGGTGACACCGTAAAGACCGCCTCTTTTCCTTCGATTTTTCCGGAATAGGTCCGGCTGCCGTTTTCCTCCTGCGGAACAAGGATCGCGTTCCGGTATAAAAAGCCGACCCGGTTTACGGTCTTCGCATAGACGAAGGCGAAAACCGTGAGCATCAGCGTCATCAGCAGCAGCATGATCTTCTTGAATCCGCTCAGTTTTCTGATCCTCTCAAACATCTGGCGCCTCCTTTCAACGTACCTTCGGGGACTGCCGCAGTCTCTTTGCTTCTGTCTGTATTATAGATCCGCCCCGCACCTTCCGTAAAGGCGTCCGGGCGGCAAATTACAGGCGGCTTATTCGGTTGGAAGAGCGAAATACGGGCCGGTCCGCTCACCGCAGTCCGAGGATGTAAACGACGGCTGCCAAAGCCACCGATGCGATCCAGCCGAAATGACGGCAGGTGATCTCCCAGTCCGTCGGATCCACTTCTTCGGTATCACGGATCCGGAAACGCAGCTGCCAGCGGAAGATTTCGTCGGCGTAAAGGATATATATCGCATTGATCACGCAGGCGGCCGTTCCGGCGAACCACATCAGCCAGTTGCCTTTATGCGTCAGCATCGGGCCGAGCGCCACGTTCAGGATCTCGGCGGCGGACGGTTCGTTCGTATCCACGAAAACGCTTCCGTCCTCGTTGTACAGGATCACGGTATCGAGCTCCTTCAGGACCCCGCCGCGGAAAAGGGCCTTTTCGTCCAGGCGAAGCTCCGCACCGAGCAGGGATGCCTTGATCTCACTGCTTTCCGGGACGGCCGCCGGATCCTCCTTCACGACGTACGGACCGGCCGTTTTGTCTCCCTTTCGGAATGTCACCGTGCGGTCCGCCGCCACGGCAAACGAGACGTCCTGCCCTTTTATCTTGCCGGAATAGACGGTCTGTCCGTTCTCCTCCACTGGGACCAGGATCGTATTCCGGTAGTATAAGCCCTCGCGGGCCGTGACCTTCGAGTAGATGAAGGCAAACACCGGGATCATCACTGCCATGACAAGCAGGAGTATCTTTCCCAGCTGATTCAGTCGTTTGAGTCTTTCCATAGATTATTCTCCCTTCGCCCGGTCGATCCGCAGGCGGAACAGACGCTTTCCATCCTCCCCAAAGCCGGCCATGGCAAAATAGTCCTCTCCAGCAGCCGTTTTCAGAAGGATCTTCTCTCCTTCGGCCGCTTCGCCGCCGTATTCGGCAGCGATCTCCCGGACGGCTTTTGCCCGCAGCTCAGGCGGCATGATATCCTCCGACAGATCCGCGTAGCGGGCGTTGTTCATGTGCCCGTTTAAGTCCGTGTAGCTGTAAGGAACGGTAAAACCGCGCTCTTCGCTCAGCTCCGGCAGGCGCGGAGCCGCCGGCAGCGGCAGCGCGGGCTCGGACGGGTCCGCTTCGATCTGCACACCGTGCTCTTCCGGAAACACGATATGCCGGCTATCCCGGTCCATCAGCGCCCAGAGCGTAGAGGCTTCGAGCAGCGTCTCTCCCGCGGCGTCCGTCAGGCGGAAGAAGCGCGGAAAATACAGGTGCAGCGTTTCGCCGGGCCAGGACAGGAGCGTTACCGTTTCATCGTATCCGGGCAGACGCGCGATTTTTATCTGCTGGCGCGTAACGATCCAGAGAAGGCCCTTGTCCAGCGTCTTCTCCCGTCCCATGCCCAGCTCGGTGGTATGCGCGATAGCGGCCTCCTGCAGCAGGGAAAAAAGGGCAGACATGCGCAGGCGTCTGGCTGCGTCTACGTCCGAGCTGCGGAGCGTGAATTGTTGTTCGTACGTGCTCATATTCAGATCTTCGGCAGGCGCTTTTCGATGGCGTCCACCACGTCCTTCAAGCTCGAGAGCTTCTGCCACTGGCGGCTGGGAATGCGCACGTTGAAGGCGGCCTCCAGGCGGCAGATGATCAGGGTAAAGCCCATGGAATCGATGCCGGTGTCCGTGTTGATGACCGTGCTTTCCGTCAGCTTTATGCCCTCCAGTTCAGGTGCGGATTCGTAGATGATCTCCTTCGTCTTGTTCAAAATATCTTCTCTGCTGATCATAGTCTCCTCCTTCCTCACTTCCCCTGTTTATTCATACCGGATCTCCCAGCGCTTGAGCTTCCCGGTCTGGGTCCGGGGCAGCGGAGCGGGATCAAACTTCACCCGGCTGATCTGCTGGCCGCGCGGGCGCTCGCCTAAGAGCGGCTGCAGCCTGCTTAAAATTTCCTTATCGTCTCCTTCGGCCTGCTGCCCCAGCACCAGGGTCAGCTTACCGCTTTGGTCCAGCCCCACGGCCAGTTCCTGCGTTCCCAGGGCTGCGCCGAGCGCCGCTTCGTACTCCGGCAGGAAGATCTTCGTCCCGTCCTGCAGCACCAGCATTTCTTTCTTGCGGCCGGTGATGCGCAAAAAGCCCGCCTCGTCGATCCGGCCGAGATCCCCGGTGAACAGCCAGCCGTCCTTCAGGACCGCCGCCGTATCCGCCGGGCGTTTGTAATAGCCCCGCATCACGCAGGTGGGCGCCTGGATCAGGATCTCCCCGTCTTCTGCGATCTTCACCGTATCGTCCGGGCAGACGGTCATCGCGTACGGATCCTCCCCCAGGCTCAAGGCGATGCCGGAGCTCGTCTCCGTCAGGCCGTAACCGAAGGAAAGACGGATCCCCAGGGCTTTTGCAGCCTGAAGCAGCGGCGCCGGGCAGTCTCCCGCCCCGATCAGAACCAGCTTCAGCTCCGGATTCAGCGCTTTGTATTTTAACAGAAAGCCCCAGAGCAGCGGCACGGCCGAGATCGCCGTGGGCTTAAAGTACGCGCAGTCGTCGATATAGTGGCGCGGTCCGCGTCCCAGCGCGACCGACGCCCCGCAGGACAGGCCCCAGAGCAGGCCGCAGACAAAGCCGAAGACGTGGCTCATCGGAAGCAGGCAGAGCAGCCGGTCTTCCGGCTCAAGCGGCAGCAGGGCGCCGCCGTTATACGCGCTGGCCATGAAGCTTTCCTCCGTCAGCACCACCGCCTTGGAGCGTTCCGTGGTCCCGGAGGTAAAGAAAAGCATTTTCACGTCGCCGGGCCGGCTCATCTCCTCTTCCGGCAGGCCGCCGGTCATGCTGTCCTCCAGTTCTTCTACCAGGTCCCCGTCGCCGAAGAGCAGATCGACGTCGGAATTCCGGATCTGCTCCCGAAGGAGCGCGTCCGGGGCGTTTTCATCCAGAAGGGCCATCTGCCGGCCCATCTTTGCCGCCGCGAAGATCTCGATCACCGAGGCGATGCCGCCGTCGGCAAAGATGCCTTCGCAGCTGCTGTCCTCTTCCTGCATGAACGCTGTCCGTCCGATAACGGCCGAACGCAGCGCCGCAAAGCTCATGGTCCGCAGAACACCGCCGCTTTCATAGCGCAGCGCCGGCGCCTCGGGCGTTCTCTCCGCATAATAGGATATCATCTCAAAAAACGAATGAAAACGCATACGCAGCTCCCGATCCTTTTCTTAAGGCAAATTATACGGCAAAAGAGGGGGAATGTAAATCAGATAAAGAAATATCATTTGAATTCGCAAGGTCCAATCACGGAAAGCCCTAAGTCAATCATACGTATTTATATTTTCCTGCATCCGGCCATGCTTGACAAAGAGATGATGAGGCTTTATCATAATAATATAAAAATTTGGCACGGGAGGCGATTATGAAGGAGAAATTAAAAAAGGCTTTATCCGCTTTCCTGATTATAGCAGTGGGAAAAGAAATTCTCATTTTCCTTTGGGCCCGCCTGATGGGTCTCATTTTGGGGAACTCTTTTAATGTCAGTGAAACAGGCGAGCTGAGCATAAGGCTGGGAATCACGATTGTTCTTTCAGCGGCCGTGATTATCTTTTTCTGCGCTCCCACCTCAAAGAACACCGAACCCACAAAACCCGAAGAGCCTTCCGGGAGGACGGAGGAACCCGTCTCCTGAATCAATCTTATAAAATGAATCCGGGTCCGTGAATAACGGTTGGCAAGTCAACGCTTCGCCACGTTATTCACGGGCCTTTTTTTGATAGAAGAAAAGGCATCTTCTTTCCGCCGGCTTCATGACTGTTCTCAAACCGGAAGAGATAGCCGTAAGCCTTCCGTCATTGTGCGATCCCGGTCTTTTTCGCAGAAATATCGGCCGATACGGCAGCCGACGCCGAATATGGTTTTCTCTCAGATTTCTCTGTCAGCAGACGAAGTCAAATCGAGACCAAATTCCCGTTATTTTGCGGAAAGGTCTTTTTTCCTCTGGAAAAATCCGAAAAAGCGTTTATAATAGAATATGCTGAAATTGAACGGCAATTTTTCAGGAGGAATATCTATGGACAAGAACGTCAAAATCTGCATTATTGGCGGCGGCCCCGCCGGTCTTTCCGCAGGCATGTATCTGGAGAAAAAGGGCTATTTCAACTATGAGATCTTAGAGCGCCTGGACCGCGTCGGCGGCAAGTGCTGGTCCCCGACCTACAACGGCCGCCGCTACGAGATGGGCGCCATCATGGGCGTGCCCAGCTACTACGCGGTGCACGACGTCGAGGAATTCTGCGGCATCACGCACGACGGCCCGAAGCTGAACCGCAACTACAAGAACAAGGAAGGCAAGGTCATCGAGCCCTTTGAACCGAAGAAGAACATCTTAAAGATCCCGCGCCTGTTAAAGATGAAGAAGCAGGTCAAGAAGCTCGGCGAGATCCTGGAGACTAAATATAAAGGCTACGACGTAAACGGCCACCGCGGCGTGGCTGAGGGCCGCTACGACGGCTTCTCGCAGGTGAACGCCAAGCGCGAGCCCGTGAAAGGCGAGAACCCGAACTTAAAGGATCTGTGCCTGCCCTTTAACGAATTCTGCAAGCTGAACGGCGTGGAGCTGACCCAGGATATCTGGATCGGACCGTACACCTCCTTCGGCTACGGCTACTTCGACGAGATCCCGGCCGCCTACGTTTTAAAATATCTGGATTTCCAGACCTGCATGAACTTCGTCAAGGTCAATCTGTGGACCTGGAAGAACGGCACGCAGTACATCTGGGAACAGCTGAACGACCACTTAAAGCACCCGGCCGTCCTGAACAGTAAAATCGAAAAGATCGAGCGCAAAGACGGCAAGGTTTTCGTGACCGTGAACGGGGAAGTGAAGGAGTATGACAAGCTGATCGTGACCGCTCCTTTGTTCATCCCGAACAAGCGCGCCGACGGACAGAAGGGCTTCGTGGAGTACTGCGATGCCCGTGAAGATGAGAAGGCTCTCTTCTCCAAGATCGATTACGAGCGCTACGACGTCCTGGCCGTGGAGACCAAGCCGGAGGATCATCCGGAGATCTCCTACTACGTTTTTGAAAACATGGCGAAGGAACGTCTGGGCCACCTGATGGTCTACTACCGCCGCTGGAAGGACACCAAGGATCAGGTCATCACGACCTACGCCCTGCGCAAGCATAAAGACACGAAGGAAATCCCGTACGAGGAATGCAGGAAGACCGTGCTGGACGATCTGAAGATCATGCACAACCCGGCTTCGAACGTGATCAACGAGTGGAGCGTCTACTACTTCCCGCACGTCTTCAGCGAAGACTACAAGGCCGGCTGGTACGACAAGGTCGAAGCCATGCAGGATAAGTACAACACCTTCTACGCCGGCGAGATCATGAGCTTCGGCGACATGGACGAGACCGCCGAATACTCCCGCGAGCTGGTTGAACGCTTCTTCTAATCATACGATGATAAGAAGGGCCGCCCCGTGTTCTGCCAAAGGCCGAGCGCGCCGGACAAACCTTTCGAAGCGCATTTTCTGCGCTGAGAAAGGTTTCGTCCCGGCAGCGAGGCCGGATTCCAAAAGACGTCACGGTCCAGCCCTTCTTTTTCAGGAGGATAATTCATGAAATTTTACAAGGATCACTATGAGGTGGTCATCATCGGCGGGGCGCTCGCCGGCCTTTCGGCGGCGCTTCAGCTTCAGGCCTTCGGCGTGAAGGATATCCTGATTCTGGAAAAGCACAACCTGCCCGGCGGTCTCGCGACCTCCTTCGTGCGCGACGGCTTCGAGATCGAGGCGACGCTGCACGAGATGATGTCCATCGGACCGAAGGAGGACCGTCTGAAGGTCGGGCAGTTCTTTGACGAGATGGGCCTGGATATCGACTGGCTGCGCGTGCCGGAAGCCTACCGCTTCGTGGAGCCGAAGAAGAACATCGATATCACGCTGCATGCCGGCTTCCGCACCATGGCGGACGAGATCGGCGCGAAATATCCCGGCTGGGGCGAAAAGGTCTATCAGTTCATGCTGCTGTGCAACACGGTCTACGATTCGATGAACTTCCTGTCCACGCATTCCCTGAGCAAGGTGCAGATGCTCTTAAAGCACCCGGATTTCGTCAAGACGGCCGGCTATACCGCAAAAGAAGTAATCGATACCTGGGGATTCCCGCAGGACGTCGTGGACGTTCTGACGCCCTACTGGATCTACGTCGGCGAACCGATCGACAATCTGCCGTTCACGATCTACGCGTTCCTGATGGCCGACTATTTCCGCGGAGGCTCCTACGTATGCCGCGGCTTCTCGCATGAAATGAGCATGAAGCTGCAGCAAAAAGCTGAAGAAAACGGCGCCCAGATCGAATTCCGGCAGGAAGTCGAAAAGATCCTGGTGAAGGATCATAAGGTGACGGGCGTCCGGACAAAGCGCGGCGACGTCATTCACTGCGACTACGTCATCAGCGCGGCGTATCCGAACCGCGTCTATACCCAGATGATCGAACCAGCCTCGGAAGTCCCCGAAGGTGCGGTGAAATTCATCAACGGCATGAAGCTTTCCGTCACCACCTGCTCGGTCATGATGATCTTAAAGGGTTCGCCGGAAGAGATCGGCATCAAGGATTACAATATTTTCCAGGCAGATTCGATGGAACCGGCCGACCTTCGCGCCGAAGGACTCACCGCCGGTCCGTTCAAATATCTGACCAGCATCTGCCTAAACCTGTCCAACCCGGACTGCACGCCGGAAGGCTATACGCAGTTCTCCATCACGACGCTGCCGCACGCAAACGCCTTCCTGGACCTGAAGGAAGAGGATTATTTCGCCTACAAGGAAAAACTGGCGCGCGAGATGATCGCCGAATACGAACGGGTCTCCGGCGTTACGATCCATGACCGGATCGTGGAGATCGAGGTCTCCACGCCGGCCACGATCGCCCATTATCTGGGCTCGTGGAAGGGCAGCATCTACGGCTACACCCATTCGATCGACAACCACGCCGTAGCCAGACTTCAGATGCGCGAAGAGGACCATTTCATCGACGGTCTCGAATTTGCCTGCGCGACCGGCATGAGCGGCAACGGCATGGGGCCGGCCGTAACGAACGGCAGAGCCGCCGCCAAGTATACCAAGGCAGCCATGGACGCCGCGAAAGGAGGAAGCGCAAAATGAAAGTCAAAGGATTCCTGAAAGACGTCGGCGGTGCTTCCCGTGTCACGAAGCTGCGCCGGGAGACGATTCAGACAGCATCCAATATTCCCGATCCGAAGGATCCCATCCGGGCGCTCGCGGACGCGCTGCATCCCGGCCCGGAGAGCTACCGTCTCGTATCCGTGAAAGACGCAAGCCCCACGGCGAGGACCTTCCGCTTTGAGCCGTTGGGCGGCCACGTTCCGGCCTTCCAGGCGGGACAGTATGCCTGCTTCTATTTCACCATCGGCCAGAGCGTCGTCACCCGTGCCTATTCGATTTCCTCCGCGCCGTATGAGGCAAGGCTGGAAAAGCCGTATTTTGAGATCACGGTCCGCAAGAACCGTCCCTATTTCGTTCCCGACTATCTCTTCAGCGAGGTGAAGATCGGCGACGAGGTCCGGGTGGATCTGCCGTTTTCCGCTTTCCACGTGGACGCGGTGCGCGACTCGAAGACCATCATGGGCCTTGCGGGCGGCAGCGGCATCACGCCGTTTTTGTCCATGGCCCGCGAGATCGCTCACGGAACGCTGGATGCGGATCTGACGATCCTTTACGGCTCCGTGCAGCACGGCGACATCGTCTGCGGCGAGGAGCTGGACCGCATCGCGGCGGCCTGCCCGCGCGTGAAGATCGTCAACATCATGTCCGACGACCCTGACTGGGCCGGTGAAAAGGGCTTTGTAACGGAGGAACTCATCCGGAAGTATTCCGAAGGCGACGTGACCTATTTCTTCTGCGGCCCGTGGCCGATGTTCTTCCTGGTGCAGAAAGCCCTTCAGAACATGGGAGTTCCGGAGCAGCGATTCCGCCACGAAGCCATGATGCAGCCGGCGAACGTCAGGCAGATCCCGGGCTTCCCCGAGGAGCAGATCGGAAAGACGCATAAGATCACGGTCGTGCGCGGCATCCACAAGGATATCATCGACGCCAGGGCGGATGAACCGGTCGCGGTCTCGCTGGAACGGGCCGGCATTCCCATCGACGCGCACTGCCGCGGCGGCGAGTGCGGCTACTGCCGCGCGCAGCTGCTCGGCGGAAACATTTTCGTCTCTCCTCTCGGCGACGGACGCCGCCGGATGGATAAGGAGATGGGCTGGTTCCATTCCTGCTCCGCTTTCCCGACCAGCGATATCACGATTAAAATACCGATCCTGTGAGGTGTTTCATGGTAAAAGAAGTCAACCCTATGATCCACGTGAACGAGCGCGACTATCCGGTGACGGACCATCACTGCGACGACCCGGAGAAGGCCAAGCTGGTCAAAAAGCTGGCGCTCATGATCACGGACAATATCCCCCGCAAGCTGCCCGGCGGCATGAAGGAAAACCACATGGATTTCTGGATCCTGGACCGTCTGCTGACCAAGGAAGAAGTAAAGTTCATGCTGAGCTTCAAAAAGCGCCGCACCGGTCTGGTCACCAAAGAACTGGCCGAGCGCAACAACATGAGCGAGGAGGAAGCCCAGAAGATCATCGATCACCTGATCTGGATCGGCATCCTGGAGCAGAACCGCGACAACGCGGACCAGCACATCCAGTACTGGATCCCGAAGTGGGTCGTCGGCTCCGGCGAATACATGGTGGAGCACAAGACCCTGACCGATACCAACCCCGAGGTGGCGACCATGTTCAACCTGGCGCCGCAGGAACCGCTGGAGCTGGCCGCGAAGCTGGTCCCTCCGGGCGGCGCGGGCATCGGCATGCACGTCATCCCCGTGGAGAAGGCCATCGAGGCAAACAGCGAGAGCGTCAGCGTGGAGCATCTCTCCCACTGGCTGGAAAAATACGATAAGTTCTGCACCATGGTCTGCGCCTGCCGCAAGGCCCAGCGCGTGCGCGGCGAGGGCGTCGGCGATATCGAAGGCCACATGTGCATCGGCCTGGGCGACATCGCGGAATTTCTGGTCGAGACCGGCAAGGACGCGAAGTACGTGACGCGCAAGGAGGTCATCGAGATCTTAAAACGGGCGGAGCGCAAGGGCTACGTGCACCAGATCACCAATCTGGACGGCCCGAACCGCATCGTCGGCATCTGCAACTGCTCGCCGGGCAGCTGCTACGGCCTCAGGACCAGCCAGCTTTTCAACACGCCGAATATGTCCCGCTCCGCCTACCGCGCGCACGTGGACAAGACCAAGTGCGT
>JAEEUR010000093.1 GCA_016290595.1 Lachnospiraceae bacterium
CCAGGACCGTGCTGGAACGCTTGAGCCTGACGCACCGGATCGGCGTAATATCGGATACCTGGCCGAGCGTGGAAAACCAGCTGCGGAGCCTGGGTATCCGGCAGTTTATTTCCTTTGCGACGTACAGTTTTGCGGTCGGCGCCTTTAAGCCGGACCCCCGCATGTACCGGGATGCGCTGGCTAAGGCCGGCTGCCTGGCCGAGAAGACCGTGTTTATCGACGACAGCCCCCGCAATCTGGAGGGGGCGGCGGCGCTAGGCATAACGCCCATCCTGATCGCGGCGGATCCCGCTTATGATCCGGAGGTCCCTTTTCTGAAGATCCACGCGCTTTCGGAGCTCTTATGATCCGGAAGCATATCACCTTTTACGGATACGTTCAGGGCGTGGGCTTCCGCTGGCGGGCGCGGCAGGCGGCGCATCTTTTCGGCTGCACCGGCTGGTGCCGGAACGAGCGGGACGGCTCCGTGGTCATGGAGATCCAGGGCGAAGAAGCTGCGATCGACCAGGTGATCCTGGCCATCGAACGCGGCCGCTACGTGGAGATCCGCCAGATGGACGTAAAAACGGTCCCGGTCACAGAGGAGCGGGGCTTCCGGACGGAGTAAAGAAGGCAGACGCATGGATTACAGAATCGTTGAAGGGACGGAAAAGATCAGTATCGCGGAGGTCGTGAGACTTCTGAAAACGACGTACTGGGCCGAAAAACGGACGCCGGAACAGATCGAAAAATCTGTCCGTCATTCTTTTTGCTACGGGATATATCTGGACGATGAGAAGAAGCTGGCGGCTTTTGCCAGAGTAATATGCGATCAGGCGACGTTCTATTATCTGTGCGACGTGATCGTGGATGAGGCATACCGGCACCGGGGCCTGGGAAAAGCGCTGGTGGCGCATATCGTGTCCCGGCCGGAATATAAAGGTCTCCGCGGCATGCTGCTGACGAGAGACGCGCACGGCCTGTATGAAAAATTCGGCTTTGAAAGAGCAGAAGCCCGGGCGATGGTAAAGGCGCCGGAGTAAGAGACCGGGCGGAGACGGAAAAGAAAGAAGCAGAACAAACGGAGTATCACTGACGAGGAGACAGAAAGGAGCGCAGCATGTTTCAGTTTTGGGGAGACGGATCCCAGGCCGCGAAGGACCTGGTCGAGCAGATCCGGGTACGGAGCACGGAGAATTTCAACTGGACCTTCATATTCATTTTAGCGGTGGTCTTTTACGTCTACTGGTCGGAGATCCACAAAAAGAACTATGAAGTCATTCAGGCCGGGCTGGCGCTCTACGGCGTCCACTGGCTGTACGAGATCGTCAATGCGATCATCGGGCACGTTTCGGGCTACCCGCTGTGGTCGGTCAGCAATCAGTCGACGACCTTCATCCTGCTGATCGGCGTGTGCTGGGAGCTGTCCATGATGTTCTCGCTGGCGGGCATCATCTCCTTCAAGATGCTGCCGCAGGACCGCGGCAAACGCTATTTTGCGAAGAACGGAAGACGCGGCGTCAGCTGCAAACTGGTCGGCGCGCTGGAGATGGCGCTTTTATTTGCGCTGTTCGAGTCCTTCCTGGCCGCGACCAGCAACCATTCCTTCATCTGGGTCTACAAATGGTGGGGCGTGCTGCCGGTGTTCATCACGACCTACGTCCCGTTCTTCCTGGCCAGCAACTACGTGCCGGATCTGCCGCCTAAAAAGAGGAACGCCTTCCTTTTCGGCATCTGGGGCCTGGTCGCATTGCTTCTGATCATCCTGATCCCGCTGGGCATCATTTAAGCGGAAAGGAAGAGCCGCGTGAAAGCGTTTGATTTTACCGTCCGGACAAAACAGGACCTCATCGAAGCCGTGCAGACCTTCGGCTTTGTTCCGCTGTTTGCGGGATCCGTGCCCGGCTTCTCCGTGGAGGAGCATGCCGCTCCCGAGGTGTGGTATTCGAAGGACAGCGACGACTGGAAGGTCTGGGAATGGAAGGGACCGGTGATCCGGGAGTGCGGATGCGCCTACGGGAAGTTTTTCGAGAAGAAGGCGGTCTTCATCAGCCGGGAGTGGTTTCAGGATTTCGCCAATTACCGGCGGGACGGCTATGATTTCGACGCCCGCTGGGACGACGGCCTGGCCTACCGCGGCGATAAGATCCTCTACGAGCTGCTGGATGCGCACGCGCCGGTCCTGTCCAAAAGCCTGAAAACCATCGGGAATTACCGGAAGGGCGGCAATACGGGCTTTGATACCGTCATCACCCGCCTGCAGGCGCAGGGCTACGTCCTGATCAGCGATTTTGTCTATGAACGGGACAGAAAGGGAAATGCCTACGGCTGGGGGATCGCGGAGTATTCGACGCCGGAGAAGCTGTTCGGCCCGTCCTTCCGGGAAACGCTCTATACGCGCACGCCGCAGGAATCCTACGGCAGGATGCTGCGCCATCTCAAGGAAATGCTGCCGCAGGCCGGAGAGGAGGCGATCCGGAAGATCCTGAAATAAAGCCGGAAAATCGAAAGAAAAGACGGCGTTTTTCCTTGACAGTTCCGCCCTTATCTTTTATACTTGTGAAGTCAAGTCTGACACAGCTTCTTTGCAACTGACGGCACAGGCGGATCACCGCAGAGGAACAAAGAGGATATATCGGCCGGCCGTCTGGGCGCACTGAAACTAGGGTTTTGGTGGGCTCATTCTGCTTTTTTAGAGGATCAATTAAAGGAGATCACATGAGAAAAATCGGGATCATCATGGGGAGCGACAGTGATCTGCCGGTGGTGCAGAAGGCTGCCGATACCTTGAAGTCACTGGATATTCCGTATGAGGTGCACATCTATTCCGCGCACAGGACGCCCCTGGAAGCGCGGGATTTTGCTTTAAATGCCAGAAAGAACGGCTTCGGCGTGCTGATCGCGGCGGCCGGCATGGCGGCGCATCTGGCCGGAGCGCTGGCGGCGAACACCACGCTGCCGGTGATCGGCATTCCGCTCAAATCCTCCGTGCTGGACGGCATGGACGCCCTGCTTTCCACGGTGCAGATGCCGCGCGGTATCCCGGTGGCTGCGGTAGCTGTTGACGGGGCGGTGAACGCGGCGCTTCTGGCGGCCGAGATCCTGGCCGTAGAGGATGCGGCACTGGCGGAAAAGCTTGATGCGCGCCGTGCGGCGGAAGCGGATGCGGTACGGGAAAAAGACAGAAAACTATCACTTTGAACATACAGATAAAGGGGAGAACAACAATGGCAAAGAAACTCATCTACACGGGCAAGACCAAGAACGTCTACGCGCTGGACAACGGGAACTATCTCTTAAAGTTCAAGGACGACTGCACCGGTGAGGACGGCGTCTTTGATCCGGGCATGAACACCGTCGGCCTGACCATCGAAGGCGTGGGCGACGTCAATCTGCGCATGTCCATCTATTTCTTTGAGAAGCTGAAGGCGGCCGGCGTTCCGACGCACTACGTCAGCGCCAATCTGGAAGATACCACCATGGAAGTCCTGCCGGCGAAGGTGTTCGGCAAGGGCCTGGAGGTCATCTGCCGTCTGCGCGCGGTTGGCAGCTTCTTCCGCCGCTATGAAGAGTATATCGAAAGCGGCGCCAAGCTTCCTTCCTACGTGGAAATGACCTTCAAGAACGACGCGAAGGGCGATCCGCTGGTGACGAAGGACGGCCTGGTGGTGCTTGGCGTGATGAGCGAGAAGCAGTACGACGACATCAAGGCTCAGACGCAGGCAATCACCGCCGTGGTGGCGGAAGAGATGGCGAAGCGCGGCCTGGAGCTTTACGACATCAAGTTCGAGTTCGGCTACGACGCGAACGGAGAGGTCATGCTGATCGACGAGATCGCTTCCGGCAACATGCGCGTGTACAAGGACGGCGAGTACATCCAGCCCATGACCTTATCGAAGCTGTTCTTTGAATAATCGCAAATAATCATAAAACGAAGGAGACCTCTTATGGGAGGATTTTTCGGCATCACTTCGCGGCGGGACTGCCTGGCGGACGTGTTCTTCGGTGTGGACTATCATTCGCACCTGGGCACCCGCCGGGCCGGTCTCGTCGCTTTTAATGCGCGGGACGGCCTGCAGCGCACCATCCACAACATCGAAAACGCCCCGTTCCGCACCAAATTCGCGGACGTCTTCAAGGATATGTCCGGCACGAGCGCCATCGGCTGTATCAGCGACGTGGATCCGCAGCCGCTGCTGGTGCGCTCTCAGATCGGGACCTACGCCATCTGTATCACCGGCGTCATCAATAACGCGGAGCAGCTGATCCAGAGCTATCTGGATACCGGCGCGCACTTTGACGCGATGAGCGGCGGCCGCATCAACTCGACCGAACTCGTGGCGGCGCTGATCAGCGAGAAGGACAATTTCACGGACGGCATCCATTTTGCGCACGCGGCCATCGAGGGCACCGCCTCGATCCTGATCCTGAAGGACGACGGCAGCCTGATCGCCGCGCGGGACCGTTTCGGCCGCCTGCCGGTGCAGATCGGAAAGAATGCGGACGGGTACGCAGTCAGCTTCGAATCCTTCGCCTATCAGAAGCTGGGCTTCGAGGACGAGCGGGAGCTCGGCCCCGGAGAGATCGTGCAGATCACGCCGGACGGCGTCACGCAGCTCGGCGCGCCGGGGAAGACAAAGAGAATCTGCGCCTTCCTGTGGAGCTATTACGGCTACCCGACTTCAAGCTACGAGGGCGTGAACGTGGAGGCCATGCGCTACCGCAACGGGCGGATCCTGGCGCAGAACGATAAGGCTGCCGGCCGCGACGAGCCTATCGACTACGTGGGCGGCGTGCCGGATTCGGGCACCCCGCACGCCATCGGCTATGCCAACGAGAGCGGCCTGCCGTTCGCGCGGGCTTTCATCAAATACACGCCGACCTGGTCCCGCAGCTTTACGCCGCCGGAGCAGACGGAGCGCGAGCAGATCGCGAAGATGAAGCAGATCCCGGTCTACGAGCTGATCAAGGACAAAAACCTGCTTTTCGTGGACGACTCCATCGTGCGCGGCACGCAGCTGAAGGAGACCGTCGAATTCCTGTACGAAAACGGCGCGAAATCCGTGCATATGCGTTCGGCCTGCCCGCCGATCATGTACGGCTGCAAGTTCCTCAATTTCTCCCGCGCCACCTCCGATATGGAGCTGATCGCGCGCCGCGTGATCATGGAGCTGGAGGGCGAAGAGGGCTTTAACCATCTGGAGGAGTACAGCCGCGGCGATACGGAGCGCGGCCGGGCCCTTCGGCAGACCATCTGCGACAAGCTGCACTTCGCCTCGCTGGATTTCCAGAGCCTGGAGGGCGTGGTGAAGGCCATCGGCCTGCCGATGGAAGAACTCTGCACCTATTGCTGGAACGGGAGGGAATGAGCCATGAATACGAAATCGGAGTCCCAGGCCTACGCGGCCGCGGGCGTGGATATCACGGCCGGCTATAAAGCCGTGGAGCTGATGAAGGCGCATATCGCCCGGACGGTGACCAAGGGCGTGGCGTCCGGCATCGGCGGCTTCGGCGGCCTCTTCGAGCTGGACCTGGAGGGCATGAAGCATCCCGTGCTGGTCTCCGGAACGGACGGCGTCGGCACGAAGCTGAAGATCGCCTTCCTGATGGATAAGCACGATACGGTCGGCATCGACTGCGTGGCGATGTGCGTCAACGACGTGCTCTGCTGCGGCGCGAAGCCCCTGTTTTTCCTGGACTATATCGCCTGCGGCAAAAACGTGCCCGAGCGGATCGCGGAGCTGGTGAAGGGCGTGGCGGAAGGCTGCGTGCAGTCCGAAGCGGCGCTGATCGGCGGCGAGACCGCGGAGATGCCCGGCTTTTATCCGGTGGACGAGTACGATCTGGCGGGCTTCTGCGTGGGCGTCGTGGACAAGGAGAAGATCATCGACAACGGCCTGACGAAGCCCGGCGACGTCGTGATCGCCCTGCCTTCGAGCGGCGTGCATTCCAACGGCTTTTCGCTGGTGCGCAAGGTCTTCGACGTGGAAAACGCGGACCCGAAGGCGCCGGTGGAGGCGCTGGGCGGCGCGTCCCTGGGCGAAACCCTGCTGACGCCGACGCGCATTTACGTAAAGCCCGTGCTGGCCCTCATGAAGGAGATCACGCCGAAAGGCCTTTCCCACATCACCGGCGGCGGCTTCTACGAGAACATTCCGCGCAGCATCCCGGACGGGCTGGGCGCGAAGATCCGGAAAGAGGACGTGCGCGTGCTGCCGATCTTCAAACTCATTCAGGAACGGGGCGGCATCTCCGAGCACGATATGTTCAACACCTTCAACATGGGCGTGGGCATGAGCCTCACCGTGGCGCCGGAGGATGCGGCGCGCGCGATCAAGATCTTACAGGCTAACGGCGTGGATGCCTACGTGATGGGAGAGATCGTCCCCTCGGAAGACAAGGTGGTATTATGCTGAAGAAAATTTTCTCCGGAATCCTGGCTGGACTGCTGATAAGTATAGGCGGAACGGTGTTTCTTTCCTGTACAGACAAAGTGGTGGGCTCCGTCGCCTTCACCATCGGCCTGCTGGCCGTCTGCTATTACGGGGCGAATCTGTACACGGGCCGCATCGGCTACCTTTTTGATAAGCACGATAAGGAAGCCCTGACGGACCTGGTCTTCGGACTTTTGGGCAACCTGATCGCGACGACCCTCTGCGGCCTGCTGCTTGGCCCGATGAAGGGAGAATCGGCCGTCGCGCTCTGCGGCGGCAAGCTGACGCAGGCCCCGCTGGAGACTCTGCTGCGAGCCGCCTTCTGCGGCATGCTGGTCTATATCGCCGTCAATCTGTTCCGCGACAAGAAAACGCCGCTCGGCATCCTGATCGGGATCCCGGTGTTTATCTTGAGCGGCTTCGAGCATTCCATCGCGGACGCGTTTTACTTCGCGGCAGCCGGGATCTTTACCGGTCAGGCGGCTCTGTTTATTCTGCTGGTGCTGATCGGCAACTCGGTCGGCGCGCTGATCTTTGACCGCCTGCTCTGGGGCGCCGGACTGAAGAAATAGACCCGCCGAGTGCCTGAAAGGAGGAAAATTCTATGAACAAGATCAACACGGCCGTCCTGGTTTCGGGGGGCGGCACCAACCTGCAGGCCATCATAGACCGGGAAAAATCCGGCGGGCTGCCGCACGTGAAGCTGGCCCTGGTGCTTTCCTCTCAGGAAAACGCCTACGCCCTGGAGCGCGCGAAAAACGCCGGCATCCCTGCCTTCGCCTTCTCCAAAAAGAAACTCGGCTCGCAGGCCGCCTTCGAAGCTGCTCTCATCGGGAAGCTGGAGGAATATGGCGTCGAGCTCCTCGTCCTGGCCGGCTTTTTATCCATCTTAAGTGCGGACTTTACGAAGCGTTACGAGCGGCGGATCATCAACATCCATCCCGCCCTCATCCCGTCTTTCTGCGGAGAAGGCTATTACGGCCTGAAAGTACACGAAGCGGCGCTGGCACGCGGCGTAAAGATCACCGGCGCCACGGTGCATTTCGTCAACGAGATCCCGGACGGAGGCGAGATCATCGCCCAGAAGGCCGTCCGCATCTATTCCGGCGACACGCCGGAAAAACTGCAGAAGCGCGTCATGAAACAGGCGGAGTGGAAGCTCCTCCCCGCCGCGCTGGAGAAGGTGGCGGCGGAGCTGGCGGACAGCTGAGCCGCAGCGCGATCCCGACAACGATCATTCACTGAAAAATCTTTCATTGACTCATATACGGAGGTGTGAAATGGCAAATTACGAACAGAAATCAGTCACCGAACTTCTGGTCTGGAATACCTACCCGGGCCGCGGCATCCTGATCGGCATGACGCCGGACGGCGAAAATGCGGTGGCTGCGTACTTTATCATGGGCCGCAGCGCGAACTCCCGCAACCGGATCTTCGTGAAAAAGCAGGGAGCGGTCTTCACCGAGCCCTTCGATCCGGCCAAGGTGGAGGATCCGAGCCTCATCATCTACGCGGCGCTGCGTCAGTTTAAAAATCACCTGATCGTGACCAACGGCGACCAGACCGATACCATCCGGGACGGCTTCCTGGCGGGCAAGAGCTTCGAGGAATCGCTGCGTAGCCGCGAGTTTGAGCCGGGTGCCCCGAACTTCACG
>JAEEUR010000094.1 GCA_016290595.1 Lachnospiraceae bacterium
TTGTTTGAGTTATGTATGCAGGCATTATACAATGAAATTGATGAAAGGCAAAGGAGCTTTGTGTCAAAGCTGCTGCGGATGCCCCTGTGGTTTTCCGGCAGATACATCGCACAGATCCTATTCGCGCAGTGTTTGTTTTCGCAGGATGCATAACAAGACAGGAGGATGAAGCATGACAGACAGACAGGACGGCATGATGTGGGCCCTGGTGAAGGAAAAACCGGAGGAAGGGCTCTGGATGAAGCGGGTCCCGATCCCTGAGGTGGGACCAACGGATGTGAAGATCAAGATCCGCAAGACGGCGATCTGCGGGACGGACGTCCACATCTGGCAATGGAACGAGTGGGCGCAGCACACCATTCCCATCGGCCTGACGGCAGGCCACGAGTACGTGGGGGAAGTGGTGAAGGTCGGCGCCGGCGTCCTGGGCTTCAAGCCGGGCGACTACGTTTCCGGCGAGGGGCACATCACCTGCGGCAAATGCCGCAACTGTCTGGAGGGACACAAGGAAAACTGCAAGGACGCCAAGGGCGTGGGCGTGAACCGGAACGGCGCCTTTGCGGAATATCTGGTGATCCCGGCTTCAAACGTCTGGCCCTGCAAGAAGGCGATCCCGGAGGAACTCTACGCGATCTTCGATCCCTTCGGCAACGCGACGCACACGGCGCTGACCTATCCGGTCCTGGGCGAGGACGTGCTGGTGGCCGGCGCGGGCCCCATCGGCTGCATGGCGGCGGGCATCGTCCGCTTTGCGGGCGCGCGGCACGTGGTAGTCACGGACTTCAACGACTACCGCCTGGATCTGGCGAAGAAGATGGGGGCGACCCGCACCGTGAATCTGGGCCGGGAAAAGCTGGAAGACGTGATGCACGATATCGGTATGACCGAGGGCTTCGACGTGGGCCTGGAGATGTCCGGCGCACCGTCGGCCCTGCACAGCATGATCCACAGCATGAAGCACGGCGGCAAGATCGCGCTTCTGGGCCTGCAGAGCAGCCACACGACCGTGGATCTGGAGACGGTGATCTTCAACGGACTTTCCTTAAAGGGCATCTACGGGCGGAAGGTCTGGGACACCTGGTATTCCATGACGACGATGCTGCAGGCGGGCTTTGATCTGGCGCCGATCATCACGCACCACTTTGATGTCAAGGACTTTGAAAAGGGCTTTGCGGCCATGATCTCCGGAAATTCCGGGAAAGTCATCCTGGACTGGAGTAAAGTAAACGAGCTGTAGGAGGAAAAATGAACAAGAAAGAAGCATTGGCATTTTACAAATCGGAAGTGGACGGGATCCGCGAGGCGGGCCTGTTCAAGGGAGAAGCTCCGTTCATGAGCCCGCAGGGCTCCCGCGTCCGCCTGACGGACGGCCGCGAGCTCTTATGCATGTGCGCCAACAACTATCTGGGCATGGGCGACAACCCGCGCCTTATCGAAGCCGCCAAGAGGACCTACGACGAACGCGGCTACGGCGTCGCCTCCGTGCGCTTCATCTGCGGCACGCAGGACATCCACAAGCAGTTGGAAAAAGCTATCAGCGATTTCCTGGAGACTGAGGACACCATCCTCTATTCTTCCTGCTTCGACGCGAACGGCGGCCTCTTTGAGACCCTCCTCGGCGAGCACGACGCGGTCATTTCGGACGAGCTCAACCACGCCTCCATCATCGACGGCGTGCGCCTCTGCAAGGCCATGCGCTACCGCTATAAAAACAACAACATGGAAGACCTGGAAGCGCAGCTCCAAAAAGCTGATGCCGACGGCGCCCGCATCAAGCTGATCGCCACGGACGGCGTCTTCTCCATGGACGGCATCATCGCGAACTTAAAGGGCGTCTGCGATCTGGCCGACAAGTACAACGCGCTGGTCATGGTGGACGATTCCCACGCCGTCGGCTTCGTCGGCGCGCACGGCAAGGGCACGCCCGAATACAACGGCGTCATGGGCCGCGTGGACATCATCACCGGCACCCTGGGCAAAGCCCTGGGCGGCGCCTCCGGCGGCTACACCAGCGGCCGGAAGGAGATCATCGACATCCTGCGCCAGCGCAGCCGTCCGTACCTCTTCTCCAACTCGGTGGCCCCGGCCATCGTCGGCGCCAGCCTGGAGATGATCAGGATGCTGCAGGAGAGCACCGCGCTGCGCGACCACCTGGAGGAGATCACGACCTACTACCGGAAGCTCCTCGTGGACAACGGCTTCGATATCATCCCCGGCACGCATCCCTGCGTCCCGGTCATGCTCTACGACGAGCGCACCGCCGCCGAATTCGCGAAGCGCATGATGGCCAAGGGCGTCTACGTGGTGGCCTTCTCGTACCCCGTGGTGCCGAAGGGCAAGGCCCGCATCCGCACGCAGCTTTCCGCCGCGCACACGAAGGAGGACCTGGACTTCGCCGTTAAGTGCTTCATTGAAGTGCGGGACGAGATGGGACTGAAATAATCCAAAAAGCCCCGATCAGGGCAAAAAAGGCCGGCTGCCGTAAGAGGCAGCCGGTCTTTCCGTCTGTTAAAGGGGATCATTTCACCCCCGTCACCTGATACATCTTATCGTCGGAGATGACGACGCTTACGGTCAGATATTTCCCGAAGAGCGCGGCCAGTTCCTCCGCCGTCATCAGTCCGTTAGAGACGCGGCGGGCGGAGCCGCCGTGATGGGCGTCGATCGTTTCGCGGCTCGCGCCGTGGGCGACGGTCAGCGTGCCGCCGGGGTTTAAAAAGCCGGCCAGATGCGATATCAGCTTCTCCGGGTCCGCGAAATGCGGGAAGGCGTTGTAGATGACGATGCAGTCGAAACGCCGCCCGAAATCCGTGTCCGACGCGTCGCCGCAGAGCACGGACACGTTCTCCTGCGGGAACTTTTCCCGCGCGATCTTCACCATCTCCGGGGAAAGATCGACGGCGGTGACGGATGATGCGCCGCGCGCCAGATAGTCCGGGATCAGGACGCCGGTCCCGCAGGCGACGTCCAGAATGCTTTTGCCCGGGCCGACGCCGGCTCCGTCCAGGATGAGACGGATGAGCGCGTCATTGCGGACCATGTCCGCGTCCCAGCCGGGCGCAAGGCGGTCGAAAAACTGCTGTACTTCTTTCGGATCGATCATGGCGGCCTCCTCAATTGATTATGGATCGGATATCGGGCTTCCGTTCCATTTATATGATAGCGGCTCCTGGGCCGGCGCGCAAGCCCCTCGGGGGGATGCGGATCCGATTTTGCTTTTCCCTGTGAAGGAAAGCGGCACGAAGCGCCGGCTGCCGGGCAAAAGACACTTGGTTTTTCCGCGCGTATCGTCTATAATATAGGCACCAATCGCAAGGAGCGGGGAGATGAATCAGGAAATTCATGCGGCGTACAACCGTATTTTACGTTCGGAACTGATCGGCGCCATGGGCTGTACGGAACCGATCGCGATCGCCTACGCGGCGGCGCTCGCCCGGAAAACGCTGGGCAGAAAGCCGGAGCACTGCCTGGTGGACTGCAGCGGCAATATTGTGAAAAACGTGATGGGCGTGACGGTGCCGAACTCCGGCGGCATGAAGGGCATCGACGTGGCGGCGACCCTCGGCCTTCTGGGCGGCGACGCGGAGAAGGGGCTGGAGGTCCTGGAAACCGTGACGGAAAAGGATATCGAAGAGGCGAAGCGGCTGCTGCAGCAGGATTTCTGCGAGTGCCGCCTGGTCCCGAACGTGGAAAATCTGTATATCTGCATCTTCGTCAGGGCAGGAGAGGAGAACGCTCTCGTGGAGATCCGCAACTTCCACAAAAACGTGACGCGGATCGAGCGCAACGGAGAGGTCCTGTTTGAAAACGATGCGGCCTGCCGTGAGATCAGCGCGGAAGAGGCGAAGCAGGCGGATCCGGACAAGGCGCTGCTGAATATCTCGGATATTCTGGACTATGCCCTGCTCCCGGAGGATACGGATATGCGGGATCTGCTGGAATATCAGCTTTCCTGCAACCGCGCGATCGCGCAGGAGGGACTCACGCACCCTTATGGCGCGCAGGTGGGCCGCACGCTCCTGCCGGAAGAAGAGCTCTCGCCGCAGAACGTCCGCTATTTCGCCAAGGCCTGGGCGGCGGCGGGGAGCGACGCCCGCATGAACGGCTGCGCGATGCCCGTGGTCATCAATTCCGGCAGCGGCAACCAGGGCATCACGGTCTCTCTTCCGGTGGAGCTCTACGCGAAAGCCTACGGCATTCCGCACGAGCGGATGCTGCAGGCGCTGGCCATCAGCAACCTGATCGCGGTCCATCAGAAAAAATACGTCGGGAGCCTGTCGGCCTACTGCGGCGCGGTCAGCGCAGCCTGCGGCGCCGGCGCGGGCATCAGCTATCTTCTGGGAGAATCCCTGTCCCGGGAAGCGCTCTACGAGCAGATCTGCGGCACCATCATCAATACCATCGTGACCGTGGGCGGCATGGTCTGCGACGGGGCGAAATCCTCCTGCGCCGCCAAGATCGCCTGCGCGGTGGACTGCGCCGTAACGGCCTGGGAACTGGCCAGGCAGGGGCACGTTTTCCATTCGGGCGAGGGCCTGGTCATGAAGGACGCGGAGCATACCATCGAGTGCGTCGGCCGTATGGCGAGAGAAGGCATGCGTTCCACCGACACGGAGATCCTGAAGATCATGCTGGGGAGATGACGCCTGCCGGCCGGGCCGAGACTTCCTGTGTCCAATCTGTGTCCTGCGCCTGATCTTTCTGTGAAGTGCTGAAAACCCCTTGCGAAGGCAGGGGGTTTCGTGCTAAAAAGGACAAAAGCCGGGCGGAAAGCCCGGTCTTTCCAGAAAAAGCCGCACGAGAGCGGCACACACAGGGAGGTCCATCATGTTACTGAAATATACACGCAAATCCATAAAGAAGGCGGCGGCCCTGCTGCTGGCCGGCAGCCTGATCCTGGCGCTGGCCGCCTGCGGGAGCGATCCCGGGGAGAGCATGCAGGCGACGCAGAACGGCGGCAGCACGAACACGCAGACCGGTACGGCGGCGGATCCCGTCACGGACGACTCCATCCACGCGTCCGAAACCATGGCGGCTTTTTCGCTGACTACGGAAGACGGCACGTTCATGCAGAGCGGCAGCGTCTATAAGATCACCGCGGCCGGCACCTACGTCCTTTCCGACGCGCTGGAAGGCCAGATCGTGGTCGACGCCGGCGACGACGACGAGGTCATCCTCGAGTTAAACGGCGTGACGGTCACGTATTCGCAGGATTCGCCCGTCAAGATCCTGAACGCGGACAAGGTCGAGATCTCTGCCAAGAGCGGCACGGAAAACGTGATCAAGGATACCCGCAGCGCGAAGACGGCCGATCAGGGCTCGCAGGGCGAAGGCGCTATCTACGCCAAAACCGACCTGAAGCTGAAAGGGACCGGAACGCTGGTCGTCACGGCCGGCTACAACAACGGCATCCACACGACGAAGGATCTGACCATCCAGAAGCTGTCCTTAAAGGTCACGGCAGTGAACACCGCCATCAAGGGCGGCGACTCCGTGACTGTCAAGAGCGGCGCGGTGGCAGCCATCTCCACGAACGGCGACGGCATCCGCACCGAGAATACCGACGCGGACAAGAAGGGAAACGTACGGGGCGATATCACCTTCAGCGGCGGTGCGGTAAGCGTTTACGCGGCGGGCGACGGCATCCAGGCGGCACACAGCTTCACGATGGAAGCAGACAGCGAAGGCAACGTCCCGACCGTCCTGATCTATACCGGCTCCTACAGCGGCTATACCGCTTCTTCCGCCTCCACCAGCTCGTACAAGGGCGTCAAGGTGCAGGATGAGCTGAATATCAGCGCCGGCTCGATCGAGATCCACAGCTACGACGACGGCCTGCACGCGGACTACGGCACGGCTTTCGAAGCCGGCGGCAAGGGGCAGGGGACCATCAACATCTCCGGCGGCACGGTGAGCATGACCGTTTATTCGCCCGCCAACAAGACGGCCGGCGGCAAGGGCGGACGCGGCGGCTGGAGCGGCCAGCAGGCGGTCACCGGCGCGGACGGCATCCACGCGGACTATAAGCTGAACATCTCCGGCGGCACGGTGACCATCGACAGCGCCTACGAAGGGCTGGAAGCGAACGTGATCACCGTCTCCGGCGGCATAACCACAGTTGGCGGCAACGACGACGGCGTCAACGCCTGCAAGGGTCAGGAAACGCCGCAGATCATCGTCACCGGCGGCGTGCTGGACGTGACGGTCTCGCCGAACGGGGACACGGACGGCATCGACTCCAACGGGAACTATACGCAGAGCGGCGGTTTCGTGATCACCCGCGGCCCGAACAGTGAGATGGCCGGCGCCATCGACGCGGACGGCTCGGTCTCCGTGACCGGCGGCACGCTGATCGTGCTGGGTTACGGCCGGGTCCAGACCGGCGGGAGCGTGAAATCATACTCGCTTTCCCTGCACGGCGCGGGCAGCCATACGGTGAAGATCGACGGCGTAAGTTACACTTTCACGAATGCAAGCGCCTACGGTAAAACGAGCTGCTACAGCAGCGTGAGCGTAAGCGAATAAACCAAGTGGTGCAGGCATCAGTCCCTGCGAAAAGGGCGGGGGCCGCAGGCCTCTTCCCATGACAGTGAAACCGGCGGGAAACCGCCGGTTTTTCTTGCGTTTTCCGGTTTTTTCCTGTAGAATATATTGTTCAGAGGATTCTCTGGAGGATTTCTATGCGGCTGATCCGAAGCAGGCAGTATACGGTTCAGGTCCCGGGCTTTGAAGCCGGGGAACGCCTCCGTCTGGCTTTCTTGTCGGACCTGCATAACAATATCTATCCGGGCCTCCTCCGGATGCTGCGCGAAGCCGCGCCGGACGCGGTGCTCATCGGCGGGGATATGGCAAACCGGCCGACCCGTTTCGGCACGCCGCCGCGTTTTACGAGAGGCTACGGCTGCGTGAAGCAGGCGGCTGCGGAATTTCCGGTCTTTTACGCGTTCGGAAATCACGAAGCCAGCTGGCGGAAACACGAAAAGTACGGAGCGGCTTTTGATGCGTACCGGCATGCCCTCGAAAAGAAGGGCGTACGCTTCCTGGACGATGAGAGCGTGACGCTGCGGGGTGGGACCTGCCCCGTCCGCCTTTACGGTCTGGATCTGGGCAAGGCGCAGTACAGCCACCACGCAAAGAAGCGCCGCCCGCCGACGCAGGAAGAGCTGCAGGAACGGATCGGTGAGGCGCAGGAGGGAGCTTTTACGATCCTGATGCCGCACCATCCCGACTATCTGGAAGAATACGCAGCCTGGGGCGCGGACCTGGTGCTGGCGGGCCATCTGCACGGCGGCCAGATGCGGCTGCCCGGCATCGGCGGCCTCATCGCCCCCGGCTTTAAGCTCTTCCCGCCGTACACAAAGGGCCGCTATGCCCTCGGGAAAACCGAGATGATCGTCTCGCCGGGGCTCGGCACGCACACGATCCCCTTCCGGGTGTTCAACCCGCGGGAACTCGTCATCGTGGATTTGATAGGGCAGTAAATCGCCGAGAGGGCTGTGGTACGAGGCTGGAAAAGACACCTCATCCGCCTGCTCCGCAGGCACCTTCCCCTCAAGGGGAAGGCGAGGTGGCGAGGCGCAAAAAGCCATAGCCGGTACCAACAAGAACTCCGAGCGCGCCTAAAAATGCCATACGCCGAGCGCGCCCGAATAAACTTTCGAGGAGTATAAAGCGAAGCGTCCTACTCCGAGAAAGTTTTATCGAGGCAGCGAGGCGAAGGGTTCGTGGCAGCGAGACGGATATACACGGCCGCGAGGCACAAAAAGGACACCTCATCCGTCACGGCCTTCAGCCGTGCCACCTTCCCCTCAAGGGGAAGGCATAACGAAGGCGGGGAGGGCAGGAAAGGAACACTATGGATCTATCCGTAAAGCTGGAGAGCTTCGAAGGCCCTTTGGACCTCCTCCTCCACCTGATCGATAAAAATAAAGTCAACATCTACGACATCCCCATCGCCCTCATCACCGAGCAGTACATGGAATATCTGGCGGCGATGCAGGAAGAGCGTCTGGAAAACTTAAGCGAATTTCTGGTCATGGCGGCCAC
>JAEEUR010000095.1 GCA_016290595.1 Lachnospiraceae bacterium
ACGCCGGGCCTGGGGCACCTCATCCAAACCTACGTCTGCGACGGCAAGCCACTGCCGACCTTCGAGGGCGAACCCAAACGCGTGACCATGGAAAATGATATCGACGTTTTCGCCGAGACGCTGTGGAACGCGCTGGATCCGGACAACAAGATCTCGCTGTACGTCCTGTACATCAACGTCAGAAACGGACGCTCGCAGGATAAGCTGTTCAACAAATATCAGTAAGGCGGAAAAGGAGAAAACATGAACGAACTCGAACTGAAATACGGCTGCAACCCGAATCAGAAGCCGGCGCGCATCTTCATGAAGGACGGATCGGACCTGCCGGTCAAGGTCTTAAACGGCAAGCCGGGCTTCATCAACTTCCTGGACGCCCTGAATTCCTGGCAGCTGGTGAAGGAGTTAAAGGAAGCGACGGGCCTGCCCTCGGCGGCTTCCTTCAAGCACGTCTCCCCGGCCGGCGCGGCCGTCGGCCTGCCCTTAAGCGAGACCGATAAGGCTATCTACTTCGTCAGGCCGGATGCGGAGCTTTCTCCCATCGCCTGCGCCTATATCCGGGCGCGCGGCGCGGACAGGCTCTGCTCCTACGGTGACTGGGCGGCCTTGAGCGACGAATGCGACGCGGCCACGGCGGCGTACCTCAAAGAAGAGGTCTCGGACGGCATCATCGCGCCGTCCTACAGCGAGGAAGCGCTGGCGATCCTCCGCACCAAGAAAAAAGGCGGCTATAACGTCGTGCAGATCGATCCGGACTACGTACCGGCCCTGCAGGAATATAAGGACGTTTTCGGCATCACCTTCGAGCAGGGGCACAACAACTTCCGCATCGACGAAGCTTTGCTGCAGAACATCGTGACGAAGAATAAAGACCTGCCGCAGGCGGCCGTGATCGATATGATCGTTGCGCTGATCACTTTAAAATACACGCAGTCCAATTCGGTCTGCTATGTCAAGGACGGGCAGGCGATCGGCGTCGGCGCCGGCCAGCAGAGCCGCATCCACTGCACCAGGCTCGCGGGCTCGAAGGCCGACAACTGGTATCTGCGCCAGAATCCGAAGGTGCTCGCGCTGCCGTTCAAGCCGGACGTACGCCGGCCGGACCGTGACAATGCGATCGACGTGTATATTTCCGACGAGTACGAGGACGTGCTGCGCGACGGCGAGTGGCAGCGGGTCTTTATCGAAAAGCCGCCGGTCTTAACGGCGGAAGAGAAGAAGGCCTGGATTGCGACTTTAGGCGGCGTCACCTGCGGTTCGGACGCGTTCTTCCCCTTTGGTGACAACGTGGAGCGCGCCAGAAAGAGCGGCGTGCAGTATATCGCGGAGCCGGGCGGCTCCATCCGCGACGACCACGTGATCATGACCGCAGACCGCTATAACATGGTCATGTGCTTCACCGGCATGCGCCTGTTCCACCATTAAAGAGGCCCGTTATGAATGAATTTACCCCGAGCCGGAAGTACTGCGCCACCTGCGAATACTGGAGCGGCTCCCGCCGCACCACGGACCGCTATGCCTACCGGGCGGCGGTGGATGACCTGAGCGATACGGGCCGCTGCTATAACCGCGACAGCGCGTATTTCAACCATACGGACCGCCGGGCCGACAGCTACTGCCAGTACTGGGAGAAATGGAGCATCCTGCGCTCGTAAAAGGCGCGGTTTTTCGGGAGAATACAAATGAATATTATGGTTATCGGCGGCGGCGGCCGGGAACACGCCGTGATCCGGAAGATAAAAGAAAACCCCTTGGCGTCGAAGATCTACGTCCTGCCGGGCAACGGCGGCATCGCGCGGGATGCGGAGTGCGTGAACATTAAGGCGACGGATATCCCCTCGCAGGTGCAGTTCGCCTTAACGCACGACGTCGACTTTGCCATCGTGACTCCGGACGATCCGCTGGTCCTGGGCGCCGTGGACGCGCTGGAGGAGGCGGGCATCCCCTGCTTCGGGCCGAAGAAAAACGCGGCTATCATCGAGGGCAGCAAGATCTTCGCCAAAAACCTGATGAAGAAGTACGGCATTCCGACGGCAGCTTACGAGACCTTCGACGACATGCAGGAGGCGCTGAAATATCTGGAAACCGCGCCGGTGCCCATCGTGGTGAAGGCGGACGGCCTGGCACTCGGCAAGGGCGTCACGGTCGCGATGACGCGCGAGGAAGCCGTGGCGGCGGTGAAGGACGCGATGGAAGGCCGGCGCTTCGGCGAGAGCGGCGCGCGCCTCGTGATCGAAGAGTTCCTGGAAGGACCGGAGATCTCTGTGCTGTCTTTAACCGACGGCGAGACTATCCTGCCTTTAAGCTCCTCCATGGACCACAAGGCGGCCTGGGACGGGGACAAGGGCCCCAACACCGGCGGCATGGGAACCATCGCACCGAATCCGTTTTACACACGGGCGGTCGCGGAGCGCTGCATGAACGAGATCTTCCTGCCGACCATCCGCGCCATGAAGGAAGAGGGCCGGCCGTTCAAAGGCTGCCTCTACTTCGGCCTGATGCTGACCAAGGACGGTCCGAAGGTCATCGAATACAACTGCCGCTTCGGCGATCCGGAGACCCAGGTGGTCCTGCCGCTCTTAAAGAGCGATCTTTTGAGCCTGATGCTGGCGGTGCGCGCAGGGCGTTTGAAGAATTACAAAGCGCTGCAGAAGGAAGGCTGCGCGGCCTGCGTGGTCATGGCCTCCGAGGGCTACCCGACATCCTATAAAAAAGGCTTTGAGCTGACGATCCCGGAAAGCCTGTGGCCGGACGTTTACGTGGCCGGCGCCGCCGTAAAGGATGGGAAGCTCGTGACGAACGGCGGGCGCGTGCTCGGCGTGACAGCCCGGGCCGAGACCCTGCGGGAAGCGCTTGCGAAAGCCTATGAAAAAGTAGAGCAGATCCATTTTGAAAACGCTTTCTGGCGGCGGGACATCGGTCACCGCGCGCTGGAACCGGAGGAGTAAAATGGTATATCGCATATTTGTTGAAAAAAAGCCGGCCTTTGCGAACGAAGCGGCGACGCTTTTTTCGGAAGCACGGGAGCTGCTGGGCATTAAGTCGCTGGAGAAGCTGCGGCTGGTGAACCGATACGACGTGGAGGGAATCTCCCGCGAGCTCTTTGAGCTGGCGGTACGCACGGTCTTTTCCGAACCGCAGGTCGACGACGCGGCGGAGGAGATCGATCTCGGCGGAGCAGCGGTCCTGGCGGTGGAATATCTGCCCGGCCAGTTCGACCAACGGGCGGATTCCGCGGCCCAGTGCATCCAGATCATCTCGCAGGGCGAGCGGCCGCCGGTGCATTCCGCAAAGGTCTATGCCCTGTACGGGAACTTAAGCGAAGCCGAGCTGGCGGCCTTCAAAAAGCACGTCATCAACCCGGTGGAGGCGCGCGAAGCCGCGCTGGAAAAGCCGGAAACGCTGAAAATGAAATACGATGAGCCGGCGCCCGTAGCTGTCCTGACCGGCTTTAACGCGCTGGATGAGGCGGGACTGGCTGCTTTCGTGAAACAGTACGCGCTGGCTATGGACGAGCGGGATATCGCCTGCTGCCAGGCATATTTTAAAGAAGAGGGCCGCGAGCCGACCATCACCGAGATCCGCATGCTGGATACCTACTGGTCGGATCACTGCCGCCACACGACCTTCATGACGCGCCTTGCGGACGTGAAGATCGAGGATCCGGCCATCGAAAAGACCTGGAAAGAATATCTGGCTCTGCGTGAAAAGCTGCACGATAAAAAGCCTGTCTGCCTGATGGATCTGGCGACCATCGCCGTGAAGGAATTAAAGCGCCGGGGTCTGATGGACAAACTGGATGAATCCGAGGAGATCAACGCCTGCACCGTCAAGATCACGGTCGACGCGGACGGAAAAGAAGAGCCCTGGCTCCTCCTCTTTAAGAATGAAACGCACAACCACCCGACGGAGATCGAACCCTTCGGCGGCGCTGCCACCTGCATCGGCGGCGCCATCCGGGATCCCTTATCCGGCCGGGCTTACGTATACGGTGCCATGCGCGTCACCGGCGCGGCGGATCCGACCGTGCCGCTTTCCGAGACCCTGCCGGGCAAGCTCCCGCAGCGGACCATCGTGCGGCAGGCGGCGGCCGGCTATTCGTCCTACGGCAACCAGATCGGTCTGGCGACAGGCCTTGTGGACGAGCTGTACCATCCGGGCTATGCGGCCAAGCGCATGGAGATCGGCGCGGTGATCGCGGCGGCGCCGGCGGGGAACGTCAGGCGCGAGCGGCCCGAACCGGGCGACGTGGTGATCCTCTTAGGCGGAGCGACGGGCCGCGACGGCATCGGCGGAGCGACGGGCTCCTCCAAGGCGCACGATTCGCACTCCGTGGAGACCTGCGGCGCCGAGGTCCAGAAGGGCAACGCGCCTGAGGAAAGAAAGCTCCAGCGCCTCTTCCGCGACCCTGCGGCGACGCGTCTCATCAAGCGCTGCAACGATTTCGGCGCGGGCGGCGTCTCGGTCGCCATCGGTGAGCTGGCGGACGGCCTGGACATCGATCTGAACAAAGTACCGAAGAAATATGAGGGCCTGGACGGCACCGAACTGGCCATCTCCGAATCCCAGGAACGCATGGCCGTGGTGGTGGCGGCGGAAGATGAGGCCGCCTTCCTGGCGCTGGCGGCGGCGGAAAACCTCTCCGCAGTCCGCGTGGCCGTCGTGACCGAAAGCCCGCGCCTGGTCATGCACTGGAACGGGGCGACGATCGTGGATATCAGCCGCGAATTCCTAAGCTCCAACGGCGCCCAGAAGGAAGCGGCGGCGGTGATCCCGCCTGCTGCCGTCCCCTGTGAAGCGCCGGCAGCGCCCGGAGCCGCTTCGTTTGCGGAAACGCTGAAAGCCAGCGCTTCTTCCCTCAGATCCTGCTCCCGCCGGGGCCTTTCGGAGCGCTTCGACTCTACCATCGGCGCGGCTACGGTACTGATGCCCTTTGGCGGAAAGTACCAGCTGACGCCCATCCAGACCATGGTCCACAAGCTGCCGGTCCCGGACGGCCGTACCGATACCTGCTCCCTCATGGCTTACGGCTTCGATCCGGCGCTTTCGGAGAAGAGCCCCTACCACGGCGCCTATACTTCGGTCGTCGAATCGGTTGCCAAGCTGATCGCGGCCGGCGCTTCCCGGGAGGAAACTTACTTCAGCTTCCAGGAATACTTCGAGAAGCTGGGAAACCGCCCGGAACGCTGGGGCAAGCCGCTGGCGGCCCTGCTCGGCGCCTTAAAGGCCCAGCTGGATCTGGGCATCGGCGCCATCGGCGGCAAGGATTCCATGAGCGGCTCCTTCGAGGATCTCGACGTCCCGCCGACGCTGGTCTCCTTCGCAGTGACGACGGATAAGGCCTCGCACATCATCTCGCCGGAGCTCAAAAAAGCCGGGAACCGGCTGTTCCTGCTGCTGCCTGAATATGATGAAAACGGTCTGCCGAAGCCGGAGAGCCTTCTGGCGAACTTCGACCGGCTCACCGCCCTGATCCGCTCCGGCGCGGCCGTGTCCGCTTACGTTCCGGGTGCGGAAGGCGCGGCGGCCGCTCTGATGAAGATGGCCTTCGGCAACGGCCTGGGTGTTAAGTTTAAGGATAACGTAACCGACGGGCTGCTTTTTGCTCCGCACTACGGAGCGATCGCGCTGGAAGCGGCGCTTTCGGACGATCTTGCCGGACCGGCCTTTGCAGAGCTGGGCGAGGTGACGGAAGAGCCCGTTATCGCGCGCGGCAGCGAAAGCATCGCGCTCGCGGAACTGCTCGAGCTTTATGAAGGCCGTCTCGAAAAGGTCTATAAATGCAATAAGGTGAAGGGACAGGAGAGCAGTGATCCGATTCCCTGCCCGCCTCCCGCCGCAGGCGGCCTGTCAGCCGTTCCCGCCGTTCCCGCCGCGCAGCCCCGCTTCCTCATCCCCGTTTTCCCGGGCACGAACTGTGAATACGACAGTGCCCGCGTCGTAGAGGAAGCCGGCGGCAGAGCGCAGATCTTCGTCATCCGCAACCGCAGTGCGGAGGAGATCGTCCGCTCGGTGGAAGAATTCGCTGTCCGGCTGAAAGAGGCGAACGCCATCTTCATCCCCGGCGGCTTTTCCGGCGGCGACGAGCCCGACGGCAGCGGCAAGTTCATCACGGCCTTTTTCCGGAACGAAGCCGTCCGCCTTGGCGTCGCCGATCTGATGGATAAGCGCGGCGGCCTGATGCTCGGCATCTGCAACGGCTTCCAGGCCCTGATCAAGCTGGGACTGCTTACGACCGGCCGCATCACCGAGCCGGACGCCGACGCCCCGACCCTGACCTTCAACCGCATCGGCCGTCACCAGTCGCGTCTCGTGCGCACGCGCATCGCGTCCACCCTCTCGCCCTGGCTGGCCGGCCGGCGCGTAGGCGATATCGTCACCATGCCGATCTCGCACGGCGAGGGCCGCTTCGCGGCTTCCGACGCCGTGCTGCGGCAGCTGGCTGAAAGCGGGCAGATCGCCACGCAGTACGTGGACCTGGCCGGTCAGCCGACGCAGGACGTTCACTTCAATCCGAACGGTTCCGCGCTGGCCATCGAGGGCATCACCTCGCCGGACGGCCGCATCTTCGGCAAGATGGGCCACTGCGAGCGCGTCGGCACGAACCTTTACAAAAACGTGCCCGGCGACTACGATATGAAGCTCTTTGAATCCGCGGTCCGCTTCTTCCGCGGGTAAGACAGAGGCGGCACCGCCCGGCAAAAGATCCTTCCTGTCTTTGGCGGCAGGGGTCCTGTCTTCTGAAGCGTCAGCTGTGCGCATCGGGGCAGAAAAAAACATAAAGAAAAACGCATCTCCCGGATTTCCGGGGGATGCGTTTTTGCGGAACCGCTGCATTAACAGACTTCGATCCCGGCGTAGCGGCAGAACATCGCAAGCTCGGCCGTCAGATCGCCCCGGATGAAGGCGTAATGATTGGCGCCGGCCTTCGCCGCGAAATCGCCTGTTCCGCCGCGCGGGAAGAAGCGCGTCATGGGATAGGGCGGGCAGCCGTACTCGCGGAGCGCTTCCTTAGGGGCGGTGGCTTCTCCGCTTAATACGTGCATCGAGAGCGTGCCGCCGGGGGCTTTCAAAAGCCGGGCCAGGGTCATCGGGCCGCTGCTGATCGGGGAGGCGTTCGTAAGATACCCGTCCGTTCCGCCGACGCTGATCCGCCCGCCGGTCAGGGCAGCCGGGCACATGCCGCAGGCGCCCAGATCCATCCGCTCCGGCGTTACCGTGCGGACGTCCGCATAGGAGACGGTCCGGCCGCCGGATAGAAGACGAAGAATGTGCTCGGTCAGAAGGACCGGCAGATCCGCCTCGCAGGCGACGGTGACATCATCGCCGAGAAGCGAGAGCGGAAGACATAAGGAGAGGCCGTAATCGACGGAAAATTCCGTGTGGCAGCGGACCTCAAGCGCACTTAAGTTCTGTTTCCGGATGATCTCCGAAAGCGCGGCCGTCATGCGCAGCACCTTGTCCCGGTAAGCGGGGGAAAGCCCTTCGATGCCGGCGGCTTCAAGCTTTTCCTCCGCCTCGCGCAGGGAAGGGGCGTCCGCCTTCAGGCTCTCCAGCCGCCGGATGAGCTGCGATCCGTCGAAGGCCCAGACCTCCGTGCCGAAGCGCTTCCGAAGGACGGAAAGATCCAGCCCGGCGGCAGTGATTCCGTTGAAATGGAAGCCGCAGCAGCCGATCCGGGCCCTCCGGAGAGCGGAGAGGGCTGAGGCAGCCAGGGCGGCGGCCTTCAGCTGCCGGCGCTCTTCCTCACCGTCTCCGGTCAGAAGTTCGCAGGGCACGCCCATCTCGCGCAAGGATCCGGCGAGGGCCAGTGCGGCCGGAACGGAGGAAAATTCGGTGCGTTTCCCGTCCAGCCGGAATTCATTGATCCCCCGGATCATGATCGGCCGGCCGAAGAAGGCGCGGACGGCCGTGGAGGCAAGGGAGGGATCCGACCAGGTCACCGGAAAGCAGACCGGGAGATCAAACTGAAAAGGATGATCTCCCGCTA
>JAEEUR010000096.1 GCA_016290595.1 Lachnospiraceae bacterium
TTCAAATCCAACGCGGAAGTGATCGAGAACGGCGACAAGTACCTCTACGGCAACCACATCCGCATCCCGCTTTCCCTGGAAGGCGGCAAGGGCGCGTGGGTCTTCGACAAGGACGGCAACAAATACCTGGACTTCATCGGCGGCATCGCCGTGAACGGCCTGGGCCACTGCCACCCCCGCATCCAGGAGTGCCTGCGCGAGCGCGCCGAGACCATCCTGCACTGCTCCAACTATTTCTACAACGAGCCCGCCGTCCAGACGGCCAAGATGATCGTCGAGCACAGCTGCTTCGACAAGGTCCTCTTCGCCAACTCCGGCGCCGAGGCCAACGAAGGGCAGATCAAGCTGGCCCGCAAATACGCGAAGGATCACGGCCACCCCGAGCGCTTCGTGGTCATCACCATGAAGAACTCCTTCCACGGCCGCACCCTGGCGACTGCCACCGCTACCGGCCAGTACGGCGTGCACCGCTACTTTGAGCCGCTGCCGGACGGCTTCCGCTACGCGGAATTCAACAACCTGGAAAGCGTCAAAGCCCTCGTGGACGAGTACACCTGCGCCATCCTGACCGAACCGGTCCAGGGCGAAGGCGGCGTGCGTCCCGCCACGAAAGAATTCCTGCAGGGTCTGCGCGATCTGTGCGATGAAAAGGGCATCCTCCTGATGTTCGACGAAGTCCAGGTCGGCTCCGGCCGTACCGGCAAGCTCTTCGCGCACCAGTACTACGGCGTGGAACCGGACACCTGCTCCATGGCGAAAGCCTTAGGCTCCGGCGTGCCCATCGCCGCCGTCTGCGCCAGGGGCGAGGCCGCGAACGTCTTAACGCCCGGCACGCACGGCTCCACCTTCGCCGGCGGCCCGCTGGCCTGCGCGCTCGCCATGACCACGCTGGACGTCATGCTGAACGAAGGCGTCCTGGACAACTGCATGAAGGTCGGCGAATACTTCCGCAAACGTGCGCACGAAGTCATCGAGAAGAAGCATCCCGGCTCCGTCGCCGAGATCCGCGGCCTGGGCCTCATCAACGGCATCCAGCTCACGCAGCCGAACGGCCAGCCCGTCGTCGATCTGTGCTTCAAGGATTCGAACGTCCTCATCAACAACACCAACGGCAACGTCCTGCGCTTCATCCCGCCGCTGATCATCAATGAAGAAGAAGTCGACATCGTCATCGACGCCGTCGACAAGGCCATGACTAAGCTGGGGTGGTAAATACCGTTATGGAAACCATCGTCATTGCGCTGGGCGGCAACGCCCTCACCATCGGCGGCAGGCTCGCCGACGCCGGCACCCAGTTAAAGATCATCGACAACACCTCCCTGCAGGTCGCCGATATCATCGGGCAGGGCTACAAGGTCGTCATGACCCACGGCAACGGCCCGCAGGTCGGGGGCATCGTGCTGCAGAACGAAAACAGCGCGGCCTTAACGCCCGCCATGCCTTTCGACGTCTGCGGCGCCATGAGTCAGGGCATGCTCGGCTACCACATGACGCAGGGCCTGCAGCGCGCGCTGCGCATGAAGGGCGCCAAGGGCTCTCCCGTCGCCGTGGTCACGCAGGTCCGCGTGGATCCCGAAGACCCCAAATTCAAAAATCCCTCCAAGCCCATCGGCGCCTTCTGCAGCGAAGAGGAAGCCAGCCGCCTGATGGCCGAGAAGGGTTACGTCATGAAGGAAGACGCCGGGCGCGGCTGGCGCCGCGTGGTCGCCTCCCCGATGCCGCTGGAGATCATTGAGCTGGACGCGATCCGCGACCTGATGGACGCCGGCCACACGGTCATCGCCGTGGGCGGCGGCGGCGTGCCCGTCTACCGCGACAAAGACGGCGACCTGAACGGCATCGCGGCCGTCATCGATAAGGACCTCGCCTCCGAGCGCCTGGCCCAGGACCTGGACGCGGACGTCTTCATGATGCTGACCGCCGTCGAAAAGTGCTATATCAACTTCAACAAGCCGGACCAGCAGGCGCTGGACGATCTGGACACCGAAACCGCGCGGAAGTACGTCGCCGAGGGGCAGTTCGCCGCCGGCTCCATGCTGCCCAAGGTCGAGGCCGCCATCCGCTTCGTGGAAGCCAGACCCGGCCGGAAATGTATCATCACCACGCCGGAAAAAGCCGTCGAAGCCTTGGCCGGAAGGGCCGGGACGGTGATACGGTAGGCAAAACACGCGTTTACTCCCTAATTTTATTCGTTTTTTAGGCAGTAAAAAAGAAGAAGGGCCAATTGGGGACGGTTCCCAATTGGCCCTCCGGCATTTCAGTTTCTTTCGTTTCTTTACTCTTCCACTTCAAACAGACAACTGCTCAAAAGCGCCGCCATTTCTTCCAGCGTCAGAGACGCTTCGATCTTTACCGCCGCCGGGCCGTCCTCCGGGCGCAGATAGATCGTATAGGCGTTGTCTCCGTGGTCGTAAATGACTGCCGACGCTCCCGAAAAACTGCCGTAGCCGGCACTGTCCTTGAGAGCAGTCGCAGGATCTTCTTCCATCTCCTTCTGCGTGATGACCTCGGCCGGTTCCAGATAAATCGTCATTTTGCGCCGGAAATCCGGCTTCTGAGCACTGGGAGAGATGAACACCATCCGCACTCCGGTCTCGGTCGTCTTCGTATCTCTGCCGAAGAATGCGTCCGGAAGCGACCACAGCTGGAACTCCGAAACGACCGTGCCGCCGTCCGTCCCGCTTTCCAGGAGCAGCCGGATCACGGGCCATTCGTAGTAGGCACAGACGGCTTTTCTCAGCGTTTCATAAGAATTGTTGATCAGGTAATAGTTGGCGTGTCCCATGAAAGAATACGGGGACTCTTCCGCCTCTCTGACCAGGGCAAGCGTTTTTTCGACGGTTTCCTTATCTTTTTTAGGATCCGGCTTACTGCCGGCATCGGACATGAAATCATAGCCGAAGTCATACAGGTAGTCGATGATCTCTTCCGTCGGCCGTTCGGACAGGCGCGGCTTGTCTCCCATCTCCGGCGCCGGAATGACCACGGCGGCCGGCTCGAAAGGCGTCGTTTCAACGGGCTCTGATTCGGGAGGCGTCTGCGGCGTCGTTTCGGGCGGGGCCGGTTCGGTATTTTCAGGAGCAGTCTTTTCCGGAGACGTTTCAGACGGAACCACCGCGGAGGCGGAAGGCGCCTCGGTCACGGGCTCGCTTTCCGCCGGATCCTTCGAGCAAGCGGAACACAGCCCGGCCAGAAGGACAAGCAGAAGGATCGGAACAATGATACGTGCTTTCATGACGGTTCTCCTTATAGATCGAGGCGAAAACAAATCGCTGCACTTTTATTTTACACCCCCCCCTGTCAAATGTCAAGCCGGCTCCGTAAATATGTCCGTGTCAACTTGTTGTAGGAGTTTTTGGTAAGACTACCTGCTTAATCCCTTCATGGTGCTGTACAGCTGTGTGATTCGACCAGATTTGACAACCTCAAATGACGCACACTGATCCGGGTCAACAAGAAACGGACTGGTTTTTCGGCTCAAAGTCGCAGACGCCTTCTTCGCTGCCTGGTTAAGGCAATCAAGCAGATCGGCCCGCTCAGTCCGGGGAATCAGTTCAAAGGTTCCTGCTGCCAGAATCGGAACTAAATGCTCCAGTGTTCTGACACTCCAACCCATCGGCCGGCTGCTGAGCCGTTTGGACAAAACGTGACTGACATGCGGCTCGGTAGCTCCGCCGTTCCAGGCCTCCGGATCCTGATACCTGACAGTGATAGCATCAAGGTTCTGATATAGATAGCCAAGCCCTTCCTCGATGCGATTCTGCCGTTCGGGATGCAGCGCTATCAAGCGTTTTCCTGCCTCAATCAAGACATCTGCATTGCCATAACGCAGTGCATTGACAACGGCTTTCTTCTCTGATTGTGCCTCGCCAACACCGCATCCGGCAAACAGCATCTTCTTTGCCTTGTTCTTGTGATAGCAATCAAGAACAAAGGTACTGTTCGGCAGATATTCAAGACCTTGTTTGATCCATGCAGCTCCGTCTCCGTGAAGATAGATCCGGGTCCCTTTCAGATCATAACGGGAGACGATCTGTTCATAGACGTCGTCCCAGAACTCTTCCCCTGCTTTGCAGGCACTGTAATGGAACGCATTGATACATTTCCGACGTGGCCGCTTCCCTTTACCGACCTTTTCGAGGCCTTCGTAGATGGTCACTAACGGTACGATCAGCGTTCTGCCGTTTTGCAGACTCACATGATCCTCGTCGGCGTCGATATGCAGCACCGGGACATGCTTTTGTTTCAGATTTTTCCTTTCACTTACCCTGCAGCGCCGCACAGCATTCATAACGGTCTGCCGTGAGATCTTTTCCTCCGTAACGATCCTGCTTGCGCTCGAATAGGAACCTTCCTTCGCTTCGCCGGTCAGCTTCAGCAAGGTCCTGTCGCTTATCCGCTGATAGGCCTCGACTCCTAAAATCTGATCTACCGGATAATCGTAGGTCCCGTCACGCTGCGCGTAGTATGTTCGCTCGTAAGATATCTCTCCGATATCTGTCAGTATCGTTCGCCTGTTTCCCCGCCGCTCCACAGCCAGCCCCGCCGCCCTGCGGCCTGACCGATCTTCATATAAGGCATTGTCAATCTCTCTCGCATACGCCTCCGTCAGTGTGACGGCCACCCGCTTCAGCTTTGTCCAGGAAAACTCCTCTACGGCTTCAATACTTGGAATTTCGCTGAAAAACTCTGCCAGTTCCTTCTTGAGATTCTCGACGATTCTGTCTATAATACTTTGCATAGGGACACTCCTTTGGTTATACTCGCCAAAGTAATCTTACCATAAGAGAGTGCTCCCTTTTCTATTTCTCCTACTTTTATTTTACACTATGTAGAAAAATGCCTTATGCCGTCAATTACTTACCCCGTCAATTCTTTTCTATCACTCTACTGTCCTTTAATGTTGACAACAACAGATCATTCTGCTATTATCATCACGTTAATGAAGCTATATGAATCATTTTTGTCATTCTAAATAACATTTTTCAGGGGGCATCCATTGAAAAGACTCTCATCTGTATTATTGGCAGGAGCTGTATTGTCTCGTCGTAAAACATTAAAAATGACTCAGGCTCAGTTAGCTGCCGCCACCGGCATCCATCGCGGCATCCTGTCCCGGATCGAATCACAGGACTTCACCCCTTCCATCGATCAGCTCCAGTCTCTGGCTGAAGCTCTCGGCTTTGAGCCGACGGATTTGTTTATCGAAACTGCAAAAGAATCTCCTGTTCCTGTTGTCGGTTCTTATCGGATCGCCGTTGCGGGGTCCGGTTATGTGGGTCTTTCTCTGGCTGTTCTTCTGGCACAGCACAATACCGTCACTGCAGTGGATATCCTTCCGGAGAAAGTCGAAAAGCTGAACCGTTTTGTTTCGCCGATTCAGGACGAGTATATCGAAAAATACCTGTCAGAAGCGCAAAAAGGAAAACGGACCCTGAACCTGTCCGCCACCGCAGATGGATCTGCCGCTTATGCAAACGCAGATTTTATTATCGTTGCGGCTCCGACCAATTACGATCCGAAGCAGAACTTTTTTGATTGCTCCGCCGTGGAAAGCGTACTAAAACTGATCAGGGACGTTACAAAAGAAAGATCTCAAAAGCCTTTTATTGTAATCAAATCCACCATACCTGTAGGCTTTACGGAAATGATCCGTAAAAAACTGGGAATGCCGAATATCCTCTTCAGCCCCGAGTTTTTACGGGAGTCCAAAGCCCTCTACGACAACCTCTATCCTTCCCGCATCATCGTCGGCTGCAGTGAGGAAACCGAGGTAGCTGCGCACACCTTCGCCGGACTGTTGCAGCAGGGAGCTATCAAGCAACCCATTGAAACCCTTTTCATGGGCAACACCGAAGCTGAAGCCACCAAGCTTTTTGTCAACACCTACCTGGCACTGCGCGTCTCATACTTCAATGAACTGGACACTTATGCCGAAATAAAAGGACTTAACACGGCTTCCATTATCAAAGGTGTCTGTCTGGATCCCCGCGTCGGCGACTATTACAACAACCCCTCCTTTGGGTACGGCGGCTACTGTCTGCCGAAAGATACCAAGCAGCTTTTGGCAAACTACCGAGACGTTCCGGAAAATCTGATCCAGGCAATTGTGGAAAGCAACCGCACGCGCAAGGATTTCATTGCTGACCGTGTCCTTCAAATGGCCAAGTACTACAGCTATACAGACAACAAATATGATCAATCGCGTGAGAAAACAGTCATCGTCGGCGTATACCGTCTGACCATGAAGAGCAACAGCGATAACTTCCGGCAGTCTTCCATTCAGGGCGTCATGAAAAGGATCAAGGCGAAAGGCGCCACCGTTGTGATCTACGAACCCACGCTGGAGAACGGCTCTACTTTCTTCGGGAGCAAAGTCGTGAACGACATCAAAAAGTTCAAGAGCATGTGCGCCTGCATCATCGCGAACCGCTACGATCCGATACTGGATGACGTACAAGAAAAAGTATATACGCGGGATCTGTTCCGCAGAGATTAGAACTTACGCAGTGATTACGGTTTGCCGTCAGGCAGCAGAAAGGAAACCAGTTTATGAAAATTACAGTCGCAGGTGTAGGGTATGTCGGTCTCTCTCTGGCCGTTCTTCTGGCTCAGAATCACGAAGTTACCGCCATCACGACCACAGAAAAGAAGGCAGCAAAACTAAACCGATTTATCAGCCCTATACAGGATGATGAAATAGAGCGTTTTTTCCGGGAAACACGAGAAGGGAAACGTACGCTCAACCTCCATACCACGACCGACAAGGAAGCTGCATACAAGAATGCGGAGCTCGTTATCATTGCCACCCCGACCAACTATGATGACGTAAATCACTTCTTTGACACCTCCGCCGTGGAAGACGCCATCGAATGGACCCTGAAGGTCAATCCCAACATGCTTATGGTAATCAAATCCACCATTCCCGTCGGCTATACCGAATCTGTCCGCAAAAAGTACGGCATTAACAATATCATCTTCAGTCCGGAATTCTTAAGAGAATCCAAGGCGCTTTATGACAATCTCCACCCGAGCCGTATCGTGGTGGGCTGTGATGACAGCCAGAAAGATCAGGCTCAGATGTTTGCTGACCTTCTGCTGGAAGGCGCCAGAACGGAGGAACAGCGGTCCGGACAGGCACCGCAGAATATTCCGATCCTGCTGACGCATCTGACCGAAGCGGAAGCCATCAAGCTTTTTGCGAATACCTATCTGGCCGTCCGTGTCAGCTATTTCAACGAACTGGACACCTATGCCCAGACAAAAGGCCTGGATACGCAGATGATCATCGACGGAGTCTGCCTGGACCCCCGCATCGGTGATCATTACAACAATCCATCCTTCGGCTATGGCGGCTACTGCCTGCCTAAAGACACCAAACAGCTGCTGGCCAACTATCGGGACGTGCCCCAGACTCTGATCGAAGCGGTCGTTAAATCGAACACGGTACGGAAAGACTTCATAGCGGACCAGATCATTGCAAAAGATCCGCGCATCGTCGGGGTGTACCGTCTGACCATGAAAAGCAACAGCGACAACTTCCGCGCCTCCGCGATCCAGGGCGTTATGAAGCGCATCAAGGCCAAAGGCATTCCGATGATCATTTACGAGCCCACGCTGGAAAACGGCAGTGAATTTTTCCGTTCCGAAGTCGTAAACGATCT